>JBBQCK010000051.1:0-9542 GCA_038318605.1 Tepidisphaerales bacterium
TGAGAAGACGACGGATGATGATGGGCAGTTGGTGAACGTTGGGGAGCAGGCGAATGCGCAGTATCAGTGGCTGGTGGCCGCGACGACCGGCGACGGCCGGCTGGCGACGATGGGATTTTCGAACATCTGGCACGGCGGGCGCGTATCCGATGAGCAGTACAACGAGCAGAAAGTCTTTTTGATGACTGATCGGCCGGTGTATCGGCCGGGCCAGACGGTGAAATACAAGTTCTGGGTGAACACCGCGAAATACGATCAGGAAGGAAAGAGCCAGTTTGCCGGGCAGGCATTCGGAATTCAATGCAGCGACCCGCGCGGCGAGAAGACCTACGAAGCCAGCGGCACGGCGGACGATTTCGGCGGCTTTGACGGCGAGTTTACGTTATCGAAGGAAGCGACGCTGGGCGTATACAACATGCAGTTGCCCAGCGTCGGCGGCGGCGGGACGTTCCGCGTTGAGGAATATAAGAAGCCAGAGTTTGAGGTGAAGGTGGATGCGCCGAGCGAGCCGGTGATGCTGGGCGAAAAAATCTCGGCGACGATTGCGTGCAAGTATTATTTCGGCGCGCCGGTGGTGAATGCGAAGGTTAAATACAAGGTGACGCGCGCGAGCCACTCGGCCGAGTGGTATCCGATCGCGGCGTGGGATTGGTTGTACGAGCGGGGGTATTGGTGGTTTGCGGAGGATTATGTGTGGTGGCCGGGCTGGCGCGATTGGGGATGCCGCCGGCCGATGCATGACTATTTCAATCCGGGCTGGCGCTGGCGGATGCAGCAGCAGCAGCCGGAAATCGTACTGGAGAATGAAGTGCCGGTCGGCAAGGACGGCACGGTGAAGGTCGAGATCGACACCGCGCTGGCTAAGGAAATTTACGGCGACACGGACCATGAGTATTCGATCACGGCGGAGGTGACGGATCAGTCGCGGCGCACGATCACCGGCTCGGGGAGCGTTCTGGTGGCGCGAAAGCCGTTCAAGGTTTATGCGTGGCTGGATCGAGGGTATTTCCGCACTGGCGATGACATCACGGCGCAATTCAGCGCCTCGACGCTTGATCGCAAGGGGGTCAAAGGCGCCGGCGAGTTGAAGCTGCTCAAGGTCAGCTACGACAAGGAGATGAAGCCGGTTGAGACGATGGTGCAGACTTGGAATCTGGCGACCGGCGACGATGGAACGGCGCAGCAGCAGTTCAAGGCGGCGGCGCCGGGGCAGTATCGCCTGAGCTATACAGTGAGCGACGACAAGAAGCACGCGATCGAAGGGGGCTATGTTTTTGCGGTGCGCGGCGAAGGGTTTGATGGGAAGGAATATCGTTTCAACGATCTGGAATTGACGCCGGATCAGAAGCAGTATGCGCCGGCCGACAAGGTTCGGCTGATGATCAACACCAACCGCGATAAATCGACGGTGGTTTTTTTCACCAAACCGTCGAACGGCATTTATCTGCCGCCCAAGGTTCTGCGGCTGGATGGAAAATCGACATTGCAGGAAATCGAGGTGGCGAAGAAGGATATGCCCAACTTCTTCGTCGAGGCATTTACCGTCAGCAATGGCAAGGTACACCAGGAAGTGCGCGAGATTGTGGTGCCGCCGGAAAAGCGGGTGTTGAATGTCGAGGTGACGGCCGACCACAAGGATGACACCTATAAACCCGGCGAAAAGGCGAAGCTGAAGGTGCGCCTGACGGATGTGTATGGCGAGCCTTATGAAGGAAGCGCCGTCGTCAGCCTGTATGACAAGTCGGTGGAATACATCTCGGGCGGATCGAACGTGCCGGCCATTCGCGATTTCTTCTGGAAATGGAAGCGCAATCATCAGCCCAACGGCGACGACTCCCTCTCGAAGGGAAGCTCCGCGCTCTATAGGTCCGGCGAAACGCAGATGGGGTTCATCGGCATATTCGGGCGGATGGTGGCTGATCTCTCAGGCGATCTGACAGATCGTGCGACATCGGATGGTGTTACGTCGGAATTCGCGGGTGTTGCACTGGCGGGAGATGCGGCGATGACGAGTCGTCCGATGGCCCGTGGTGGGGCTATGCGCGAAAGTGCGAAGATGAAGTCCAACGCGCGTGAAAGCGATTCGTTTGCGGGATCAATTTCCAGCCTCGCGGAAGACAAATCCTCCGCTCAACCGGAGCCGCCTCCGGCCGATGTCGAGCCGGGCGTGCGGAAAAACTTTGCCGATACCGCGCTTTGGGTTGCGGCGATTTCCACGGGGAAGGATGGCATCGCGGAGGTTGAAGCGACGATGCCCGAGACGTTGACGACGTGGAAAGCCCGCGTCTGGGCGATGGGGCGCGGTACGGCGGTCGGCGAAGGCCAGGCCGAAATCATCACGAAGAAAAACCTGATCCTGCGGTTGCAGGCACCGCGGTTTTTTGTGCAGAAGGATGAGGTGGTGCTGAGCGCCAATGTGCACAACTACCTCAAGGACAAAAAGAGCGTCAAGGTGCTGCTCGAATCCGAAGGGGGCGTGCTCGTACCGTCCGAGGGTCCGCAGCCGGCCGGGGCGGCGGGTTGGGGCCAGCAGTCGGTCATTGAGGTTGAGCCGAACGGCGAAAGCCGCGTTGATTTCCGCGTGCGCGTTGCCCAGCCCGGGCAGGCGATCGTGCGGATGAAGGCGATCACCGATGAGGAATCGGACGCCGTGCAGATGACTTTTCCGGCGTATATCCACGGCATGCTCAAGACCGAAAGCTGGTCGGGCGGGATCCGGCCGGACGGCGAGCGTGCCTCGGTGACCATTCGCGTTCCTGAGGAACGTCTGCCGGAGCAGACGCGGCTGGAGGTGCGCTATTCGCCGAGTGTGGCGCTGGCGATGGTGGATGCGCTGCCGTATTTGATCGAATATCCGTATGGGTGCACGGAGCAGACACTCAATCGTTTCCTGCCGGCGGCCATTGTGCGCAAAACGCTTGTGGACATGAATATCGATCTCAACGCTGTGCGCGACAAGCGCACGAACCTGAACGCGCAGGAAATCGGCGACGACAAGGAGCGCGCCGCCCAGTGGCAGAAAAAGCGGCCGGATTTGAACCCGGTTTTCGATGAAAAGGAGTTGGACAAGGTTGTGTCGGCCGGGGTGATCCGGCTGTTGAATCAGCAATGTTCGGATGGCGGATGGGGCTGGTTCAGCGGCAGCGGCGAGCGCTCTTATCCGCACACGACGGCGGTCGTGGTGCATGGCTTGCAGGTGGCGGTGGAATCGGGCGTGAAGTTGCCCGGCGACGCGATCGCCCGCGGCGTGCAGTGGCTGGCGCAATCACAGGCGATGGAAGTGCAGAAAATCAAAAACGGCGCGGATAAAAAGTACGAAGGATCGGATCGCAAGACCCGCGCGGATGACACCGATGCGCTGGTGTACATGGTGCTGGCCGACGCGGGGCAGGTGAACGAGGAGATGCGCACGTTTTTGTTCCGCGACAAGAATGATCTGAGCGTCTATGCCAAGTCGATGTTCGCACTGGGTCTGCAAAAGCAGAAGCACGACGATCAGGTGGCGGCGCTGATTAAGAATATCGAGCAGTATCTGGTGGAAGACCCTGAGAACCAGACCGCATATCTGAAACTGCCGAGCGAGGGATACTGGTGGTACTGGTACGGCAGTGAATTTGAGACGCATGCGTTTTATCTCAAGCTGCTGAGCCGCACCGATCCGAAGGGCCAGAAGGCCGCCGGCATCGCGAAATATCTGATCAACAACCGCAAGAACGCCACCTACTGGAACTCCACGCGCGATACGGCCTATTGCATCGAGGCGCTGGCGGACTTTGCCCGCGCCGCGGGTGAATCCAAGCCCGACATGACGGTGCAGGTGGTTGTGGATGGCAAGGCGATGAAAGAGGTGAAAATCGACAGCGAAAACCTCTTCGCGTTCGACAACAAGCTGGTGATTGAGGGCGCTGAATTGGCGGGCGGCGAGCACAAGATCGAACTGGTGCGAAAGGGGTCCGGCGCGCTGTATTTCAATGCCTATCTGACCAACTTCACGCTGGAGGATCCAATCCAGAAGGCGGGGCTGGAGATCAAGGTTGAGCGTCACTTTTACAAGCTGGTGCGCGACGATGAAACGGTGAAAGCGGCCGGCGCTCGCGGGCAGGCGGTCGATCAACGCATCGAGCGATACAAGCGCATACCGATCGCTGATCGCGAGCCGCTCACCAGTGGAGACATCGTCGAGGTCGAGCTCGTGATCGACTCGAAAAATGATTATGAGTACATCCTTTTCGAGGATATGAAGGCGGCCGGGTTTGAGCCGATGGAAACGCAAAGCGGCTACAACGGCAACGACCTGAACGCCTATATGGAATTGCGCGACGAGCGGGTCTGCTTTTTCACCCGCGAGCTTTCCCGCGGCCGGCACAGCGTTTCATACCGCCTGCGGGCGGAGATTCCCGGCACATTCAGCGCGCTTCCCACCCGCGCCAGCGCCATGTACGCACCAGAGCTCAAGGCCAACAGCGATGAGTTCAAGGCGGTTGTGGTGGATGCGCCCCAGGGGAAGTGAATGTGTTTGAGACTGAACCCGCAATGCCCCCTCTCCCGGAAATCCGGGGGAGGGCCTGGTGAGGGCCGGGGTGGTAGGCTTTAAATGAAACGCGAGAGCGACCACCGGGAGCGTGAAGACTGCAGCGGGAGGCGCGAAGCGCGCTAACAGCCTTGCAGAGCGAGTAATGGTTGACAGCAGAGTTGGCAGATGCGCATCAGGCACCGCGCTCTTGTTTGTCGGCTTCCTCTGTGCGAAATCCGGCCATCGGTTTTCGGTGGGCGAGGTGACGGGCAAGAGAGGCTTCCATCAGTTGTGCGCTGATGCGAAAATCACATTCCCGAATTCGACGATACACAGTTCGCAAGTCTTCCACCAAACCCATATTTGCCGCGCGCTCGAGGATCCCAATCGCACCGATCACGCGTAGTCCGCGAGATTGCGCAGCTTCACGGCCATCGTGCTCGTCGATGAGCAACACCGCGTTGAGTTCAACTGCGAGGCTAATGGCTGCTCGCTCGCCCGCATGCAGCCGCTCCAAAGAAAGTGTGGTTTGCGGGGCCTGCTCGACCAGCCAAGTTGGGCGGCGACAGAATAAATGTGCGCACGATCACCGGTGCCTTTGGATGGCGCAGTTCCGCGAGGACTTCAGGTGGGACGATGACCCGTTCGAACAAGGCGGGCAACACTCTTGCATGGTCAATGCGTATCAGAATGTTGAGGGGAGAACTATCAGACACCACGAGCGCCGACATCATTACTCTCCCAAGAGATGGTCCAGCGTAACACGATCATCCTGCAAATCCTTGAGGGAGTAATTCAGACGGACGCGGTGCCGAACAAGCCATTGCTCCGTGTCCCACCGATTGTTAAAGCCAAGAAGTTGCTGAATCTCGAAGTGACTGAGTTTCCCGGCCTCGTACCCTTCGCGGGCAATTTGCTCAATCGCGGCGCGCGCCAGATCGTCACCGACTGCGGAACGCAGCCTTTCCACCAGAGCGTCAGGAATTTCAAAGGTTAGCTGCATTGGCGCACATCCAGAAAAGTTCTGATCAAATTTAATGACCGCCATGCCACAAGTATATACCGCTTCTATGGTAGCACACGCACAAGCACGGGGCATGGCAAATTGCCTCGCTGACCGCTCCCGATCGATGCGCATTGAATTTTATGCTTACCTCCCGCCTCCCACCATTTCAGCGATTCCCACGCCATTGCACGCTGGCCATCCACGCGGTAACAGTGGCTCCATGAGCGAACTTCAACGCGAGGTGGGCGGCGAGTGGCGACCTGCTGCGGCGTGTCTGGCGTCCCTTCAGGCCAAAGGCGTTGCCTGGCGCTATCGCGAAGAGGATGCGGCGTCGTACATCCTGCCGGATGTGCTGGCCGGGGAAGAGGGCGGCCGGATTGACACACCGGCAGCGTGGGAGGCGAGGCGGCTGCATATATTGAAGCTGTTTGAGAGAAATGTGTATGGCGTAGCGCCTGTGTGCGACCGCACAACGTTTAGCGTCACAGAAGGCGAGATCGCGCCCGGTGGCGGGCCGGCCAATGCCCGGCGCGTCGAGATCACCTGCCACGCCGGCGCGGATGCTTATCGATTTGAGGCGACCGTGTTGATTCCCCCATCAGCGCGCAAACCGGTTCCCGCATTTCTTTTCATAAACAATCGCGAGCCGGAGGCGGCCGATCCGAGTCGGCGCGTGCGCAAGGATTTCTGGTCGGCCGAGGCGATTCTGGCGCGCGGTTATGCGGCCGCTGTCGTGCGCACCGACGACATCGAACCCGATCGCGCCGGCGCATTGCAGGAGGGGCAGGGTGTGCGGGCCGCACTGGCCGATGCGATGACGCAGACTTTGCCGGCCGAGCGGTGGGGCGCGCTGGCCGCATGGGCGTGGGGCGCTTCGCGGGTAATGGATTATTTGCAGACCGATGCAGCGATCGACGCCGGGCGCGTTGCGATCGTGGGACATTCGCGCGGCGGCAAGGCGGCGCTTTGGGCGGCGGCTACCGACGCACGTTTCGCAATCGCCATCTCCAACGAATCCGGCCGCGGCGGCGCGGGCATTTCTCGCCGCCGCATGGGCGAGACTGTAAAAGTGATCAATGATCGATTTCCGTACTGGTTCTGCGAAAACTTCTGGCGCTTCAACGATTGCGAGGATGCGCTGCCGATCGATCAGCATCAGCTTCTGGCGTTGATCGCGCCGAGGGCGGTATATGTTGCCAGCGCCGGCGACGATCTGTGGGCCGACCCGCGCGGGGAATTTCTTGCGTTGGCGCATGCTTCTGCGGCCTATGCGCTCCATGGGCATTCGCGGATCGATCCATCGGAAATGCCGCCGCTTGACAGGCCGCTGGTGCGCGGGCCGATGGGATATCACATCCGCCCCGGCGAGCATGATGTGAAACGCGGCGACTGGAATCGCTTCATGGATTTTGCCGACGTGCAATGGCGGGCACACCACGGATGATCGCGGCAATCGGCGTCGTGATCATTGCGGACGCTCATTGCGTGTTGGTTTGCGCAGCATCCTTGCCCTTTGTCCATCTTCTCGGAAAATCCGGCCATGCGGATTCTCATCATCGGCGGCGGTGGATTTGTCAGTAGCACCATGGCGCGGCATGGGCTTGGGGTTGGCCACGAGGTCTGGAGCGTATCGCGAGGCAACAAGCCGCTGCCGGATGGGGCGCGGCCGATCGTCGCCGATCGGAAGGATACAACCGCGTTTGCCAGCGCCATCGAGGCGGCGCGCGGCGGTGCGCCGTGGGATATGGTGATCGACTGCATCGGCTTTAACGCGGCCGATGCGCGGCAGGATGTGGCCTGTTTCGCGGGCAAGGCGAAGCAGCTTGTCTTCATCTCGACGGAAATGACCTGCAGTCCGATCAATCGGCCGTGGAAAATCGATGAGACCTTTGACCGTTTCGACACTGCACCCTACGGCGCGAACAAACGCGCGGCCGAGGAGTTGCTGATGGCGGCGCATGCCGACGGTTCGGTGGGCGGGTGCGCGGTGACAATTCTGCGACCAAACCACATTTATGGCCCGGGTTCGCTGCTCGGCTGCCTGCCGCATCATGGCCGCGACAAGGATCTGATTGCGAAGTTGCGCCGCGGCGAGACGTTGCGCCTGCTGGCCGGTGGAACATTTTTGCAACAGCCGGTGTTTGTGCGTGATCTCGCAGCGACGGCGTACAGCGCCATCGGCAATGCGCGATGCGCCGGTGAAATTTACTTTGCGCCTGGACCCGAGGTGATCGAATCGAAGGCGTTCTACCGCATCATCGCCGACATTCTCGGCGTATCTTTGACCGTTGAAGAAGCGCTTGTCGCCGAATATCTGAAGACAAACCCCGATGCGCGCGGGTTCTGCTGCCATCGTGTGTATTCAACCGACAAGGCCCGACTTCACGGCCTGACGACGCCGGCCACACCGATGATCGAAGGCCTACGTGAGCATGTGGCAAGTCTGGAGGCGTAACTGGAGTCAATGATTGGCCCGAGCGGGTCCAGCGTAATCGGTTCGCACCGCGCGCCGGTTTCGGCCGCGCGAGGCAACGCTGCTGCGGGGGGTCAGTCTCCGAGAAACCCGCGATCCCGCAGCGACTTTTCGATCTGGAAAACGCAGTCGTCGATCGACAGTTCGTGCGTGGGCAGCACAAGATCGGCGCGGGCGGGCGTTTCGTATGCGGCGCTGATTCCGGGAAATTGTGCCATCATGCCTGCGTCGGCAAGGGTGTAGGCGCCGCTTGTGTCACGTTGGCGGCAGGCCTCGACCGGCGCCGAGAGATAAACCTCGAAAAACCGATCTTCGCCCACCACCTCGCGCGCCTTGTGGCGCACGGCTTCGTGCGGCGCTACAAACGCGCAGATGCAGAGCATGCCGGCGTCGTTCAGTACGCGCGCCACCTCGGCGCTGCGGCGGAGATTTTCGGAGCGATCATCGGCCGTGAATCCAAGATCGCGACAGAGGCCTTGCCGCATGTCCGGGCCATACAGCACCGTCACCGCCCGGCCGGAATCCCACAGACGACGCTCCAGCGCATACGCGATCGACGCTTTGCCGGAACCGGTCAGGCCATATATGAGCACCGTCGCGCCCTTTTGTCCGAAGCGTACTTCGCGCTCCGGAGCCGCGATGGAACTCTGCTTGCGTTGCAGCCGGCCGGCAATGGGGGTCTGTCCCCATATATCGCCCTGCGCGCGGCGGTCGGTGTGCTCGAGGATCATTCCCGCGCCGACCGTGTTATTCGTCAGTCGGTCAATGACGATGAACGCGCCAGTGGCGGCGTTCACGCGGTATGGGTCGTGCGCGATCGGCTGATTGAGACTCAAAAGAACGTGGCCAACCTCGTTCATCTCAAGCTGACTGACAGGATGTTTTTCCAGCGTGTTTACATCGACTGCGTAACGTATTTCGGAAATTTCGCCGCCCACGGTGCGTGTCGCCTGTTTGATCCAATAGCTTTTTCCGCTCACGAATGGCCGTTCGCCCATCCAGACGATCATCGCCTCGATCTGCGCCGACACGCGCGGCTCGTCGCCATGATGCACCAGCATGTCCCCGCGGCTGATGTCGATTTCATCTTCGAGTGTGACAGTGATTGCCTGCGGGCTGAATGCCTCATCTCGCTCGCCGTCGGGCGTGAAGATCGATTTGACATGCGATCGCCGGCCGGACGGAAGCGAGATGATTTCGTCTCCCTTTTTTAATATCCCTGACGAAAGCGTGCCCGCGTAGCCGCGAAAGTTGAGGTCCGGTCGGAGAACATATTGAATCGGCAGGCGCATGTCAGTCAGATTGCGGTCGGAGGCGATGTGCACGCTTTCGAGGTGACTCAATAGCGGCGGCCCGAAATACCAGGGCGTTCGGTCGCTTTTCTCGACGACGTGGTCTCCCTTCAGCGCCGACATCGGAATGAATTGAACATCAGGTATGCCCAGCTTTGCGACAAAGCCTGTGTATTCATCCTTGATGCGCTCGAAAGCCTGTTGGTCGTAATCGACCAAGTCCATCTTGTTCACCGCGACGACGACATGCTTGATCCC
>JBBQCK010000052.1:0-9513 GCA_038318605.1 Tepidisphaerales bacterium
GCCGCTCCGGCGGCGAACAGCGCAAGCCCCAGAAGTCCGCTCAGGGAATACAACGACGCCAGACGATGCGAGATTTTCATGGACGCAAACCCCACAGGCAAAAGGACGATCGAAACTGGATATCAAGCACATCGCCGCATCGATCGAGAGATGAGGCGTGGCGCATTCAATTGATACAGGCCGCGAAACTATCTCGGCACAAGCCGAAGTCCGCACTGCGGGCAGACGCCCGGTTCTTCGGCGATCACATCGGCATGCTGCGGGCAGGTGAACTGCTGACGGGCCAGATCGGTTTCTTCTTCCTGCTCGATTTCGTTGAGATACGTCAGCGCCCGCTCGAGCTCGCTCTTAAGGTGGCGCACACGCAGCATGCTCTTGACGCGGGTCATCAATTCAAACTTGTTCACCGGCTTGCTGACAAAATCATCCGTGCCGCATTCGGTAGCCTGCTCGATGTCTCCAAGCTCATTCAGCGCGGTAACGATTAGAATCTGGATGTCGCGCGTCGCCGGATCCTGCTTGAGTTTGCGGCAGACCTGAAACCCGCTCATGCGCGGCATCATGATGTCCAGCAGGATCAGGTCGGGGTTGTGCTCGCGCACTTTTTCCAGTGCCTCGACGCCGTCGCTGGCCGTCACGATCGTCACTGGAAGCGATTCGAGAAACGCCGCAAGGAGTTCGACATTCTGGGCGTTGTCATCCACGATCAGGATGGTCGATTTGGCGGCCGTTGCGTCGCCGCCGGAGGAAAGGCGCGACGCCGTTGCTGACAGATTCACTTCGGTCATTGCCCACTCAGTCTAACGCCGACCGCGACGGGCTGTAAACACCGCATCGCTGCTGCTAGAATCTGACCAGTCGGCCGGCCCTTTGGAGTATTCGTTTTGCATCGCGCCGGCCGGAGGCCGCTGATCATGCCATCTGCCAACCAACGCATTGGCGAATATCTGCTCGATCGCCTCATTGCGCGCGGCGCCTTCGGCGAGGTGTGGCTCGCCAGGCATCACGTATGGGTCGATCAATTCGCGGCCATCAAAATCCCCACCGATCCGCAATACATCCGCAATCTGCAAGAGGAAGGCTCGGCCATTCATTCCCTGGCGCACCCGGGCATCGTCCGGGCGCTGAATTTTGATCCATATGCCGATCCTCCCTATCTCGTGATGGAATACATTCCCGGCACGAGCCTGCGGCCGTTGATTGAGTCGCGCAACCTCTCGATAACGGATGCGGTGGCCGTGCTGAGGCAGATTTTGTCCGCGCTGCAGCACGCCCATGCCCACGGCATTTTGCATCGCGATCTCAAGCCGGAAAACATCCTCATCCATGAAGATGCCGCGAAGATCGGACTGTCTGCGCCCGGGATGGTGAAGCTGACCGACTTTGGTCTTGGCAAAGCCGCCGTTTCGGCGCAGTCGATTGAAATGTCTATCGCGGCCGACGCCTCGGCCGCCGCCGAGCTGGTTGGTACGCAAAGTTACATGGCCCCGGAGCTGTTTGCCGGCCGCGAGGGAGATGCGCGGGCAGACCTATACTCCTGCGGCGTCATTCTTTTCGAGATGCTCACCGGCGAAAAACCTGCGGGCACCGATCTTCCTTCGGCTCTGAATCCGCGAACACCGAAGGCGGTCGACGAACTTTTTCGCCGCTCTTATGCCCGGCTCGACAAGCGATTTTCGTCAGCTGCGGATTTTCTTGCGGCACTGGATGCGCATCTGGGATCCCACGCGCCGCCGCCGCTTCCACGGCATGGCCCGCACCATGCCCCGCCGCAGGTGCCGCCTAATCGGGGATCTGCGCGCGTCCCGGCGCCCGGTCCTGCAAGCGCGGGACAGTTCGCCGCACCACCCGGCCATCCTATGGGATATTCGCCCCCGTTTAGAGCCTATAGTGCGCCGCCGCGCGCGCCCTCCAGCAGCGGCCGGGCGGTAATGTCCCTTGTTTGTTCGTTGCTCTCGCTGCCGATGTTTTGCATGGGGCCACTCTTTGGTCCGATTGCGGTGTGTCTGGGCTTTAGCGCCATCGCGAAAATGAATCGCACTGGCAACAAGGACGGCCGAGCACTGGCCATCACTGGCATGGTCATCGGCCTGATCGGAACAGTGTTCGGAACGATGGTCACGTTTGCCATGATAATGCGTTAGCGGGTGTCGGGAAGAATGGTCATTGATAAATTGTGGAAAGGTTGCGTCCCATTGATTCCAGTGATGAGTGACAAGACAAGAGTAATGCGTATGGAGTGAGTCTGTACGCTCACGGTTTCCGTTTTTACGCTATCAAGTGTTTATGCAGAAAAGCGGCCGTTGATTCCGCTGCGTGACAAGCCAGTCAACTGACCTCCGCCAGCTACACACCGTTGACTGCCGAATCCTCCCATGCCCACACTCAGTTACAGAACCGCGGGTGAATCGCACGGGCCGGCCATCATTGCCCTCATCGAGGGAATGCCGGCCGGCGTTCCTGTTGATACAGCCTTCATCAACGCCGAACTGCGCCGCCGCCAGGGCGGCTATGGGCGGGGCGGGCGGCAGAAGATCGAAACCGACACGGTCAAAATACTTTCCGGCGTGCGCCGGGCCCGCACCATCGGCTCGCCGGTCGTACTTGAGGTGATCAACAAGGATTCCCGCCTTGACGATGCGCCACCCGTTCATCGGCCAAGGCCCGGCCATGCGGACCTTGCCGGCTCGCTCAAATGGCTCACCACCGACTGTCGCGAAGTGCTCGAGCGCGCCAGCGCCCGTGAAACCGCCGCCCGGGTCGCCGCCGGCGCGCTGGCCCGATGCCTGCTGCGCGAATTCGCCATCGACGTCTTCGGATTCGTCCTTTCCATCGGTCCGGTCGGCTCCGATATTGACTGGTCAAAGCCCATCGCCGATGTACGCGCCCTCCGCGATCAAGGAGATCTCTTCAAGGAATGGGTTGGCTGTCCCGATCCCGCCGCCGCCGAACAGATGCGCGCCGCCATTCGTCAGGCCAAGATCGATGGCGACACGCTGGGGGGCCTGCTCGAAGTGCGCGCCTTTAATCTCCCACCAGGCCTGGGCACTTGCGTGCAGTGGGATCAAAAGCTCGACGCCCGCCTCGCCATGGCGGTGATGAGCATCCAGGCTTTTAAGTGTGTGGAGATTGGCATGGGCAAGGAAGTTGCAGCACTGGCAGGCTCGAAGGTACACGACGAAATCGCCTTTGATCCCGCGAAGAAGGATTCATTGACGCTGGGCTTCACCCGCAAAACCAACAATGCCGGCGGCCTCGAAGGCGGCATGACCAACGGCCAGCCGCTGATCGTCCGCGCCGCCAAGAAGCCGATCGCCACACTGATGAAGCCCTTGGAAAGCGTGGACCTGAACACCAAGGAAACGAGCAAAGCCGCTTACGAACGCAGCGACGCCTGCGCGGTCCCCGCTGCCAGTGTCATCATTGAAAATGTTGTCGCCTTTGAAATCGCCCGTGCCATGGCCGACAAGTTTGCCGGCGATTCAATCGGGGAAATGCGATGCAATTACGACCAATACCTCGCCGCGGCGCGGAAGCTGCCGTTGTGACTTGATGCAGAGGAAGCCGCCAGTTCCTGGAACGGAGATGCAGGTCGAAAATTGCACATTTTCAGTGTAGTCGCGTGACGTTCGTGTCTCATGCCTTCCGTAGACAGTGGGGAGTCAACAGAAATGCTCACTTCCTTACCCAAGATAACGTCCTCTCGTCGTCTCGCGTTTTACGTCTTCAATCCCAATCTGCGCAATCTGCGGATTTTCTTCTCCGTGTTCCACCGTGCGTTTCATGGTTCCGCCGCCGTTTTCCACTCTCAGGGCAACAAAACGAGGCGGGCTGTCTTTCGCGAATTGCCTGACGCGGTAACATGGCGGCGCGTGGCCGCGCGGCCGGGCTGACCTTTGCACTTCTTCCACGGTTTTCAACCATGGCACGAACGTCCCATTCGAGCGTCGCTCCGAAGTCAGAGGGCGCTTCCAGAAAATCAACGTCTTTCGCCGATCCTTCGCCAGGCGGCGTGTCGACAGCCTCGACCGGCGCTCCCGGGGCATCGCCATCCGCCACGCCATCCGCATCCGCTGCGGCAAACGCCGCATCCAACAGTGCCGCCGCCGTATCGTCCGGGGCCGCATCATCCGCCGCCGGCGCGAAACTCACCACCGAACATCGCCGATTGTCCGAGCCTGCCTTACGCAAAGGCGCAACACCCGTCGCCCCGTGGCGCCAGTGGGGGCCGTTTCTTTCCGAGCGATCGTGGGGCACTGTTCGCGAAGATTATTCCGCCGACGGCGCCGCATGGGATTATTTCCCGCACGATCACGCCCGATCGCGCGCCTATCGCTGGGGCGAGGATGGTCTGGCCGGCATCTGCGATCGCTATCAACTACTCTGCTTCGCGATGGCGATGTGGAATGGCAAGGACCCCATTCTCAAGGAGCGTCTGTACGGCCTCGTGCCTGGCGAGGCCAACCATGGCGAGGATGTGAAGGAGTATTACTTCTACCTCGATTCCACGCCCACCCACAGCTATATGAAATGGCTGTACAAATATCCGCAGGCGGAATTTCCCTACTCACGCCTCATTGCCGAGAACCAGCAGCGCCGCGGCGACGGACAGGGTGAATTCGAGCTGCTCGACACCGGGATCTTCGACGAAAACCGCTACTTCGATGTGTTTGTCGAATATGCCAAGGCATCGGCCGGTGACATCGTCATTCGCATCGAGGTTTTTAATCGCGGGCCGGAAGACGCCCCCATCGATCTGCTGCCGCAGCTCTGGTTCCGCAACACCTGGAGCTGGACATCGCGAGAAAAGCCCCGGCCAGAGATCACGCCTGGCCCTGCCGGGAAGAAATTTGTTTCGCTGATGGCCTGCGACGACAAGGCCGATCCGCTGGACAACCTCCCCTTCGAATACCGCCTCGGCACGATGCACCTTTATGGCGAATCCGCTCCGGACGCGACGCCGGCGCTGCTCTTCACCGACAACGAAACCAACGCCGCCAAGCTCTGGGGCGAACAGGTCGCCTCCCGTTCGCCATTCACCAAGGATGCGTTTCATCGCCAAGTCATCAACGGCGAGGCATCCATCAATCCCGATCAGCGCGGCACCAAGGCGTGCATTCATTATGCAAAGCTCAATGTGCCCGCCGGCAAAAGCAGGGTGATCCATCTTCGCCTCAGCGATATGCCGGTGGCCGATCCGATGGACGGTCTCGATGCGATCATCGACGAGCGCCGCCGCGAGGCCGATGCGTTCTATGCCACCGTGCATCCTCCCAAGGCCACCGACGATGAAAAGCGCGTGCAGCGTCAGGCATTCGCCGGCATGCTCTGGGGCAAGCAGATTTATCTCTGGGATGTCGAGACATGGTTGCGCGGAGACGACCCGGCCAATCCCCCTCCGGCGTCGCGATACAACGGCCGCAATCGCCACTGGCTGCATCTCAATTCGATGCGCATCTTCTCAATGCCGGACAAATGGGAATACCCGTGGTTCGCGGCGTGGGATCTTTCGTTTCAATGCGTGCCGCTGGCGTTGATCGATCCCGATTTTGCCAAGCAGCAGCTTTGGGTTCTGCTCTTCGAGCAATTCCAGCATCCCTCCGGCCAGATTCCCGCCTACGAATGGGAATTCGGCGATCTCAACCCGCCCGTTCAGGGCTGGGCGGTCTGGCGCATCTACAACATGGATCGCATCCGCGCCGGCAGGGGGGATCGCAAATGGCTGGAACAGTGTTTCCACAAGCTGCTGCTCAATTTCACGTGGTGGGTGAACAAGGTTGATCGCGCCGGCAACAATGTTTTTGAGGGGGGATTTCTCGGCCTTGACAACATCACCGTGCTCGATCGTTCACACGAACTGCCCGATGGCGCTCGCCTGGAACAATCCGATGCCACCGGATGGATGGGGATGTTCTGCCTGAACCTCATGCGCATCGCCCTCGAGCTGGCCCGCGAAAACCCCGCCTACGAGGCGCTGGCCACCAAATTCTTCCAGCACTACGTCTATGTCGGGGCCGCCATGAAACACATGGGCGGACGAGATTATTCATTGTGGGATCAGCAGGATCGCTTTTTCTACGATGTATTGCGCTACAAGGATGGCTCGTTCCACAAATTCCGCGTGCGCTCGCTCGTCGGTCTGATTCCGCTCTACGCCGTCGAGCGCCTCGAGGAAGACTGGATCAAACCATTCCCCGATTTCGCCGCCAATCTCCATTGGTTCCTGAAGCACCGCCAGGATCTCGTGCAAAGCTGCGTGCGCACCGTTCAGCACGAGGATGGGAAGGTGGTGCATGTGCTGACCATTGTCGATGAGGCCCACACGCGGCATCTGCTCGAACGCATCTGGGATCCGGCCGAGTTTCGCTCCCCGTATGGCGTACGTTCGCTGTCGAAGTTTCACGAGCACAGCCCGTTTGAATTTTCCGGCGTGCGGCTGGGCTACGAGCCGGCCGAATCGAAGGAAATGCTCAAGGGGGGCAACAGCAACTGGCGCGGCCCGGTCTGGTTTCCGACCGCCTATATGCTCATCGAATCGCTGCGCAAACTCGGCAAGGCCTACGGCGCACGCCTGACGATCGAATCGGCCGTCGCCGGCGAAGGCGCGCAGGATTACCGCCAGATCGCCAAAGGCTTCGCCGATGGCATGATCTCGATCTTCAAACGCAACCCAGCCGGACAGCGCCCTGTGCACGGCCCCAGCGAAAAGTTCCAGAACGATCCTCACTGGAAAGATCTGATCCTGTTCTACGAATACTTCCACGGCGACACCGGCCAGGGCCTGGGCGCCAGCCACCAAACCGGCTGGACCGGCCTCGTGGCGTCGTTGATTGATGAGTGGAGGAAATAGGTACGCTGCGGTGGGCAGGGGGCAGCGAGGCGCAGAGGTGACGGCTCCCCGGCCTGTCTGGCAACCCGGCAACTTCCTCATTCAACTTTCAGCGTGGGCGATATCCTTTTTCCCGGCGCTCGGTTATCGTTTCGTGCGGCTGTGTGGGTCACGCGGAACTTCGATTATTGAGAAGGAGAACACAATGGCAGCGAGCAACATCGGAACCTGTGATATCGGCATGATTGGTCTGGCGGTGATGGGGGAGAATGTGGCGCTGAATTTGGCGGATCATGGGTATAAGGTTGCCTGTTTCAATCGAACGACGGAGGTTGCGAAGAAGTTTGTCGATCGCAATCCGAACACCCCTGGCGGACTGGTGTTCTGCGAGACGCTGAAGGATTTTGTGGCCGCTCTGAAGAAGCCGCGCAAGGCGACTATTCTCGTGAAGGCCGGGCCAGCCGTGGATGCGGTGGTCAAGCAATTGATCGAAGCTGGTGCTGAGAAGGACGACATCATCATTGACCTGGGCAATTCGTTGTTCACCGACACGATCCGGCGTGAAAGCGATTACGCGAAGCAGTGCAAATTTTTCGGTTCGGGGGTATCGGGCGGCGAACTGGGCGCGCGATTTGGCCCGAGCCTTATGCCCGGTGGCGATAAGGATGCGTGGAAGCACCTCGAACCGATCTGGCGCGACATCGCGGCCAAGGTGGACGAAAAAACAGGGAAACCACTGGAAGGCGCCGAGCCGGGCAAGCCGATCAAAGGGGGCGTGCCGTGTACGACGTACATCGGCGCAAACGGCGCGGGCCACTACGTCAAGATGGTTCACAACGGCATCGAATACATCGATATGCAGCTTATTTGCGAGGCCTACACGCTGATGAAGGGGTTGCTCGGGATGAGCAACGACGAGATGTCGAAGGTGTTCGCGGAATGGAACACCGGCGAGTTGGACAGCTATCTCATTCAGATCACGGCCGACATTCTGCAGCAGAAGGATCCGGTGCATAAGAACGAATCTTTCGTCGATTATGTCCTGGACACCGCGGGGCAGAAAGGGACCGGCAAATGGACCAGCGCCAATGCGCTCGACCTTGGCATCCCGGCGAACGCGATCGCTGAAGCTGTGTTTGCGCGATGCCTTTCGGCCATCAAGGATGAGCGCGTCGAGGCGAGCAAGCAATTGCAGGGGCCGGCGTCCCAGAAGCTAACGGGAGAGCGTGCGGAGTGGATCAGCGCCATCAAGGATGCACTCTACTGCTCGAAGATCATCAGCTACGCGCAGGGGTTCCAGTTGATGAGCGAGGCGCAGCGGGAATACAAGTGGGATCTGAACTTCGGCGAGATCGCCAAGATTTTCCGTGGCGGGTGCATCATCCGGGCGCGTTTCCTGCAGAAGATCACCGAGGCGTTTGGGCGTGATGGGAAGTTGAAGAATCTGCTGCTCGACACGTATTTCAAGGGAGAGGTCCAGAAGGGTCAGGCGAACTGGCGCAAAGTGGTAGCGACGGCCGCGACGAACGGCATCTGGGCGCCTGCGTTCATGGCGGCGCTGGCGTACTACGATGGATATCGCTCAGCGCGGGTATCGGCGAATCTATTGCAGGCACAGCGGGATTACTTTGGGGCGCACACTTATGAGCGCACTGACGAGCCGCGCGGAGTGTTTTTCCACCTCGATTGGCCGGAGGCCGGTCGGCCGCAGGCGAAAAGCAGCGGCGGCGGGCACTGAGCCGGCAGACCGCGCATTTGGCGGGTGCGTCACAAAAATTGAGATGAGTCTACCACGCCGCGGCGCACTGACGCTGCGGCGTGGTGCTTTGTGTGCTGACGCCGGCCGAGCAGGTTCCGCACCCGCGACACGCGACGCACAGGTGCGGGCGAATGGCGCTTTGAGTGCTTGTGCGGGGCGAGCAACTCCCACTCCCTCACCAAGCAGCGGCCAGGCGTTTTGGGATGATGCTTTGCGAGTCAGCCCATGATGAGGAAGACGGCAAACATGGTGAGCCATACGGCGTCGAGGAAGTGCCAGTAGATGGCGACGAATCGCACGCCCTGATGGTGCTCGTGATCGTATACCCCGTGACGTGCGCGAACGATCACGCGACCGAGGGCGATTAGCCCCGCCAGGACATGGGCCGCGTGGAGCAATACGAGGAAGAAAACCATCGCATAAAGCGGCAGGCGCGGCGCCACGGGCAGAAAGGCGTTTGGAACTGGATTGGGCTTATGCCGGGCGAGCAGGGTGATTATTGCGGGCGTCTGTAACGCCACGAAAAGGAGGGTGAGGCCGGCCGTCAAATATAATCCATTGAAGAACGACTTCATTCGCTGGTGGCGAACGGCGTTGAACGACGACTGCATGGCGGCACTTGCGGCGAGGATGACGGCGCTGGAAGCCCAAAGCAGCGCTGGCAGGTGAAGGCTATGGGCGGCGGGGGGGTTGTCGGCGAATCGACGAAGAAAAACGTAGGCGACCAGGCTGGCGAGGAAGAGAACCGTCAACGAAAAGAGGAATACACCCAGCGCGATGTTGGCGGCGCGGCGTCCCTGCGGCGAGTAGGCACCCATGCCCCCCGCGGCGCGATAGTCGAGAGCATCATTCACACGTTACATCCCGCCGCGGGGATAGCCCCTCTAAGTAAAAAGGACAGAGAAGTTACTGGCTGACCTGCACG
>JBBQCK010000053.1:0-9508 GCA_038318605.1 Tepidisphaerales bacterium
ACGGCAAGAAAAACCTCGCCATTTTTTACGGGGCAGCACACATGACGGATTTCGATCAGCGGCTGCGGGATGAGGGTTTTACGCAGGTCGGCGCGCCGCGATATCGAATGGCATGGGATCTGACGATTCGCCCGGATCAGCCGAGCGCGGTGGAGCAGTTGTTGAATGGGTTGCTGGATGGTTTGGATGCGCTGGATGATGGGAATTGAAGTGCGTCGTAACGATGCCGTCTCGCGTTAACATCGCACCAATGGAAAACAATGGTGGTCAGATCGATTACTTCACGCCAAGCAGTGCGGATGCGGGTCGCCCGCAACCGAGTTCGATGCACGCCCTTTGGACGTTTTTCGCGGTTGGGTTTCTGATAGTCGGCCGCGGTTTGTTGTGGATCTTCGGAGGCGGCTGGATTCAGTCCCTGGGGGCGACCTTGCTCATAGTGAGTTTCTTGATTGGAATGATCGGCGTAATTGCATCGCTTGGGCAACTCAATCGTTTTCGAAGGCCCGCGGCGGCGATTTGTCTTGGGCTATGCTTCTTCAATTGTTTGATGGCCTTTATAATTTTTCCGTCGTTACCTTGGGGGCATTGAATCTCCACATTGCAATCAGATAGCGATTTCGCACAACTCCATAAGAGTTTTGCCGACAGAGTTTCGCGTGGCTGGTGAATTATGCAGGCGGCAGATTGGACAACCGGCGGAGCCAAGTCTTTTAGGGGGAACTTCCAGCCTGCGGGTACGCCGACCTCTGGCACCCAACTTTTTGCAGTTTGTTTCCATGTAGTCCGGGCGATGAGTGCTATCGCTTCCGGGCGATGAACTTCCGCAAATCTGCCAGCTTCATACAGTTGATGACGTTCTTTGGCGTCACCCAGGCACGGCGGGCGACGCCGATGCCGAGGGAGATTTCGGACAGCCCTTCGCTGCTGTGGGCATCGGTGTCGATGGCGAGCATGACGCCGGCTTCGATCGCGGCGCGGGCATTGGATTCGTTGAGGTCGAGGCGGGGGTAGCCGGCATTGATCTCCATGGCGGTGCCATTGGCGGCGGCGGCTTTGAAGAGTGGGTTGAAGTTCAGCGGCAGGCCCTCGCGCCCGCCGATGAGCCGGCCGGTCGGATGGCCAATGAGGTTCACATATCGGTTTTCGATCGCTCGGAGCATGCGCGCAGTGGCCTTTGGTTCATCCTGCTTAAGTGCAAAATGCGGGCTGGCGACGACGAAGTCGAGTTCCTTCAATATGCCATCTTCATAGTCCAGTGTGCCATCGGGCAGGATATCCACCTCAGCGCCGGCCAGCAGCGTGATGCCCTTGAGCTTGTCGCCGACGCGATGGATCTCGGCGATATGCTTCAGAAGCCGTTTCGGATCCAGGCCGTTGGCGATGACCTGGCTTTTTGAATGGTCTGTAATGGCGAGATATTGATAGCCGCGCGCCTTTGCGGCGGCGGCCATTTCCTCGATGGATGCCACGCCATCGGAGGCGGTGGTGTGTGAATGCAGATCGCCGCGAATATGCTCAATGGTTATCAGATCGGGAAGCGCGTCATCCATGGCCGCCTCGACCTCGCCGCGATCCTCGCGCAATTCGGGTTCGACGTAAGACATCTTCAGCGCGCGGTAGACCGCTTCTTCTGTTTCCGCCGCGATCGGATTGACGGTGGGAGCTTCCGCGGTCTTTTTTGCAGCTTTCTCGTAGTCCTTCAGCTTGTAGAGGCCCCATTCGTTGAGGGTCATGCCGAGCTTTTGCGCGTGGCCGCGAATTTTGACGTTGTGTTCCTTGGAGCCGGTGAAATACATCAGTGCCGCGCCGAAATGCTCGGCGGGCAGCACGCGCAGATCGACCTGCACGCCGGACTCGGTCATTACGCTCGCCTTGATGGGTCCGACCGTGAGCACGCGATCGACGCCGGGAAGTTTGGCGAAAGCGGCGGTAATAGACGAACCATCGGCCGCGTCGGCAATGCAGACGAGAATATCCAGATCACCGATCGTTTCTTTGCGGCGCCGCAGGCTGCCGGCGACGTCGGCGCGCTCGACCTTCGGCAGCCGCCGGACTGCTTCGAGAAACTGTTGCGCGATTTCCAACGCTGGAGCGATGCCGATGCGGCCGGCGGATTTGGCGCGCACTTCGAGGCCTTTGCGCATCGACTCGATTTTTTTGTCACCGATACCTTTGATTCCCTTGAGTGCGCCGGTTTCGATTGCTTTGCTTAGTTCGTCGATGCTGGTGATGCCGCGCTCGCGCCATAGCAGGCCGGCGGTCTTTGGGCCCAGACCTTCGATCTGGAGCATGGGAATGAGCCCCGCCGGGACGCTTGCGGCGATCTCCTCCGCCTCAGTCGCGCGGCCGGTGGTTACATATTGTTCGATGATGCGGGCGGATGATTTGCCGATGCCTGCAAGCGATTCGAGATCGCCGGCTTCGACGATTTGGCGGATGTCCTGGCGCAGATCTTCAAGCAACCGGCCGACCTTGCGAAATGCCAGAACTTTAAAGGTGTTTTCGCCTTTGATGTCCATGAGGTCGGCCATGTGATGGAAAATGCGGGCGAGATCAGCATTGAGCGACATGCCAACAGCCTACGCCGCACTGCAGTTCCGATAAACCCCCCTGCTGGTGTTCAAAAATGAGCGTGTATGGCTTTTCGATGCGGCAAAGGTTGGCACGCAAGAAAATCTGCGCAGGTTGCCCGTTCGTATCGTAAGTCATTTGCAGCGGACGTCGCCATGCGTGTCCGAGATGAAACCGGCTTTGATGCGGCGTTTTGTGCGCCGGACTGGCCGGGGAGGAAAATGCCATGCGAATTGCAACTGCGGCAGTGTTGTTGGTGATGTCATGCCTGGCGGGTTTTGCGCGAGCGGATGGCGCGCTGTCGGGGGTTTGGAAAATTGCGCTGGTTCCGGACGATGCGACCCGCCTTGCGGGTGAAGAGGGTTTTGCCGACAAGATAATGTTTGAGGAGACGGTCTTCACAGCCGAGGCGTGCTCGATGTATGGCTTCGCCCCGTGCGGTTACAACGCAGGAGATCAGGGGCATTTTGATGTCGCGATGGTATCCGACCGGCACGGGCAAATGGCCTGGAGTGGGGCGGCACAAAATGGCGTCGTCATTGGCCAACTCACATGGACAAAAGATGACGGCTCGGTGCGCATTTTTACGTTCAGCGGAGCGCGCGTCGTAGAGTTGGAGGATACGGGCGACTGAGGCTGATGATCGGGTGCCGTTTGGCGGGTGATCCGCCGGCCATGTCGTGCGGACGCAACGTGCCGGCACGATCGGTAAAAACCACACTTTCGCCAAGGGCGTTCGTCTAACGACGAGCGCCCTTTGGCATGCGCGAAAAGCAGGGCGAAAAAGAAGCGTATCCCCAATTGCGCAATTAAGTTGCGTCCCGGCGGCAACGTTCTGCCGCACTTCGGTTTTTTCGGTTTTCTGTCGTGGGCGGGTCTCGGGTTTGCAGCAGCAGATTCTGTGGGGCATGTTGATGTCCCACGGAGTTTGTTCAATGCGGCAAGCCAATCAGGAAAAACTGTCTGATTTTCGTTCAGCACCCGAATCGGTCGGCAGCGCGCAACCTCTTATTCCGCAACCGCCTGTGATCGCGGCTCGCGCATTCGCTGATCGAATGCCCGCGGCCGCCCGCTTGCCTGGCAGCGTGACGCCTGCTTTACATGAGGCTGAAGCTGAAGAGTATGAGCGTTGGGACGGAATGTCGTAAGTCCCACTGGCGGTTGGGCCGGCCATGTGGGAATGAACCGGCAGTAGCTGTCGGTTGTAGTGGTTGGATGGCCGTCATGGAATCGCAAAGCGATTCCCCCCGCGGGCGAAAACGTGGGGTATGTTTAGTCGGCCGACACCTCATCCCCCATTGACAATCAGGCCGGTATGCAATCACCGCAGGGTGGATGTGTAGACTGAACGAGAGGACGAGAGAAGAATCATGAGTAAGTTGTTGACCGAGCGTTCCAGCAAGCCAGGCAAGACCGCCGCATCGAAGGGCCATGGGGCATTGAAATCCGCGGCGCGGGCAGCAGTTTCGCCATTCAAGCTCGAAGCACTTGAAGAACGGCAGTTGTTTGCGTGGGGCGCGTTTCCGACGCTCATCGGCCAAGACAAGCTCGTTGCCAATTATCCGAATCTGCGCGGCCAGGGAGAAAGCGTTGTCCTGATCGACTCGGGCATCGACTATAAACATCCCGCGCTGGGCGGAGGATTTGGCGCAGGCTTCAAGATCGCAGGGGGATATGACTTTGTGGACAAAGACGCCGACCCATATGTCGGCGACAGCAACGTCCATGCGACGGGCATCGCGGGCATCATCGCGGCAAACCAGTACACCTTTCAGGGGAATACATTTCGCGGACTGGCGCCGGATGTGAAGGTTTATGTGCTTCGCCAGAGCGGATCGCAGCAGGCAAAGCAGGCGCTTCAGTGGGTCATCAACAACAAATCGGCGTTGAACATTGTCGCAGTGAATCTCACGGACTTTTTCACGGACCAGTTTAATCCTTACATCTATCAGAACGAGCTGAACACGCTGGGCAGCATGGGTGTGTTTGTCGCGAGCCCGACGGGCAACCTTGGGCCGAGTTCGCCGGTGACGCTGCCGGGAGCAAGCCCAAGCGTTTATACGACATGCGCAATCGATCTGACGGGCGCGGTGACGTCGTTTTCGCAGCGCGACTTTGTGGTTGATCTGGTGGCGCCGGGCGAGCGGGTGACGATTCCGTATTACGACTATGCGGCGGGCAAGAGCATCTACACGGACTATGCGCAGGGCACGAGCTGGTCGACAGCGCACCTGACTGGTTTGGCGCTGCTGATCCGACAGATCAATCCGTCGTGGACGCCGGCGCAGGTGATGGGGATCATCCGCGACGCAGGCAAGGAAACGTACGACCCCGATACGGGGCTGACGTTCCCGCGCATTGATGTATACAAGGCGGTGCAGCTTGCCTACGACCGGCTGAATAACACTGGCGTTCCACAGCCATTTGGCGCGGATCCGGCGCTGCTGGGCAACGTTATTGAGCTTGAAAATTACGACAAGGGCGGCCAGGGCTTTGCGTACAGCGATACCGACTACAAAAACGTCACGAGCATCTATCGCGGCAACGGCGTTGATATCGAGCGCACCAGCGACGGCGGCTCCGATGGATATACGATCTCCTACACCAAGGCGGGCGAATGGATGAATTACACGCTCGACGCCGGAACCGGAGGAACGTATACGATTGATGTGCGGGCCGCGGCGGCGGCTTCAGGTGGAAAATTCCACATCGAAATTGATGGCGTGGACAAGACCGGTCAGCTTTCGGTGGTGAACACTGGATCCTACAGCACCTATGCGAACGTCACCAAGACGGGCGTGGTTATTGGCGCGGGCGTGCATCGCGTGCGGGTTGTATTTGATGCAAATACGTCGGCAGGGTTCGTCGGCAATTTTAACTGGATGAAGTTCACCAAAACGGCCGGCGGCGGCGGGGGCGGGGCGGCCAACACGCCGTTCACCGGGATCGCCTATAACCTGCCGGGAACGTTGCAGGTTGAGAACTTCGACAATGGCGGGCAGGATATCGCCTACAACGACTCAACCAGCGCGAACCTGGGCGGCGCATATCGCTCTTCGGGCGTGGACATCGAGCCGACCTCAGACACCGGCGGCGGATACGACATCGGGTACACCGTGGTTGGCGAATGGCTGAAATACACGGTCAATGTGACTGCGGGCGGAACGTACACACTTGGTTTCCGCGTCGCGGCGGCGACCGCGGGCGCCAAGTTTCATCTTGAAGTGGATGGCGACGATGTCACCGGGGCGCTGACGATGCCGTCTACCGGCGGATATCAGACCTGGCAGACGTTGGTCAAATCGGGCGTTGTGCTCTCGTCCGGCCAGCATGTATTGCGGCTGGTCTTCGATGCGGCCAATGCCAACGGCAGCATTGGCAACATCAACTGGATTTCATTTGATAATGCCAGCGCGCCAACCACGCCGGCAGCGCCGACGGGGCTTGTGGCGACGGTGCAGTCGGCGACGAAGGTTGGCCTGAGCTGGGTGGATAACGCCTCCAACGAGAGCAATTATTTCGTCGAGCGGAAGACAGGTAACGGAAGCTGGCAGGTGCTGACTCCGGCGGGACTGGGGGCGGATACGACCAGCTATGTTGACACGACTGCATCGGCCTCGACGAGCTATAGCTATCGCGTACGCGCCAGCAATTCGTTTGGGGACTCGAACTATTCCAACGAAGACAGCACGACGACTCCTGCGGCCCCAAAGCCGACACCATTTTCGGGGGCGCCGTTTACCATTGGGCAGACGATCCAGGCAGAGGATTATGATGCCGGTGGCCAGGGCGTTGCGTATAACGACGTGGACAGCGCCAATCGCGGCGGCAAATACCGGCTCAACGATGGCGTGGATATTGAGACCACATCGGACACAGGCGATGGGTTCAACATCGGGTTTACCAGCGCAGGAGAGTGGCTGAATTACACCGTCAGCGTGACGACGGCCGGACCGATCAATTTCAGCGCACGGATCGCCAGCCTTAACGGCGGCGCGAGCTTTCATGTTGAAATCGATGGCGTGAACGTTTCGGGCGCGGTTGCGGTCAATTCCACTGGCGGATACCAGTCGTGGCAGACGCTAGCCCGGGCGCTGGGCACACTTTCGGTCGGCGAACATGCAATGAAGATCGTCGTCGATGCCGGCGGGATGAATCTCAATTGGTTCAAATTGACGGCAGGAGGTGTTGTGCAGCCGCCAGCGGCGCCGAGCAGCCTCTCGGCAGTCGTTAACGGCTCGACATCGGTAACACTTAATTGGCAGGACAATTCGAGCACGGAAGATACTTTCTCGATCGAACGGAAAATTGGCTCAAATGGCGGTTGGTCGGTCGTCGGATCGGCCAATGGCTCCAATGGCTCAACGGGAACCTACACCGACAACAGCGTTATCTCCGGCAACACCTACTATTACCGCGTCAGCGCGCTGATTGGATCGACGGGCTCTTCACCGAGCAATGAAGCGAGCGCGCCGGTGCCATTGCCGCAGGGCTCGCCCTATAAGGGCACGCCGTTTGTGCTTGGCCAGACGATCCAGGCGGAAGATTTCGACAATGGTGGCGAAGGCGTTGGATATCACGACACAAGCAGCGCCAATTATGGCGGCGCTTATCGCTCTACCGCGGTGGATATCGAGGCGAGCAGCGACACTGGGGGCGGATATGACATTGGCTGGACGGCCGCCGGCGAATATCTCAACTACAGCTTTACGCTTGATTCGGCGACGGCGGTCACCTTCAGCGCCCGCGTGGCGTCGTCACCCGGCGGCGGCATTTTCCGTGTGCTGATCGACGGCGTTGACTCGAGCGGACAGATCAACGTCGGCGCGACAGGCGGATGGCAGGCCTGGCAGACGCTGACGCGTACGCTGGGCACTTTGTCGTCGGGCGCGCACACGATGCAGATTCTGTTTGACGCGGGAAACGTCAACGTCAATTGGTTCCGTCTCGACAGCAGCGCACCTGCGACCCCGCCGGCGGCGCCGACGAATCTGACGGCGCAGGCAGGAAGCCCGACGAGCGTTGCGCTGGCCTGGGATGACAACTCGAACAATGAAGCAAGCTTTACCGTCGAAAGGCGTACGGGGACTACAGGCGCGTGGTCGGTTGTTGGGCAGGCTTCAGCAAACGCCAGCGGCACCGCGACCTATACGGACAACAAGGCGGGCGGAAACAACCTCTACTACTATCGCGTGACGGCGACCAACAGCGGCGGGCCGAGTGCGCCAACAAATCTGGCAACGGCGACAACGCCCACGCCGGCGAGCACGCCGTTCGGCGGCACGCCGTTCAGCACAGGCGGGACGATTCAGGCGGAAGACTTCAATAACGGCGGCGAGGGCGTGGCATATCACGACACCGATGCCGCCGCCAATGGCAGCGCGCCGAACTATCGCCCCGGCGAAGGTGTGGACATTGAAACTACAAGCGACACAGGAGGCGGCTACAACGTCGCGTATGTGAAGGCAGGTGAGGTGCTGACGTATACCATCACGATCGACGCGGATGGCATTTACAGCTTCGATGCGCGTGTCGCGGCGGCCGGGAATGGCGGGAGTATTCACGCGGAAATCGACGGGCAGAATGTCACCGGTTCCATCGCGCTGGGCAACACCGGCGGCTGGCAGAACTGGCAGACGCGGACGGTTAACGGCATCGCATTGACGGCCGGCCAGCATATCCTGAGCGTCGTGGCGGATACCAATGGGCAATATGGCTATACGGGCAATCTCAACTGGTTCAAGGTGAGCTGATTCGCCGTCGCTTTAGCGGAGATCAAACCAGCATTGACATCGACGGATCGAGGCCGAGCGTTCCGTTGAGGGATTTGCGATATTCATCCGAACGCGCGCGGCGCAGCTCCCGCTGAGCATTGGCGAGGCGTTGTTGCAGGGCCAGACGCTGGGCAACTTCAGGCGAGGCTGGATCGGCGAGAAACCGCTGCACATAGTCGGCATGGCGCGTCCAGAGGCGCACATCTTGTGCGCGCTTCACGTCGAGGCGCCAGCGATACCAGTCGCTTGCAACGAGCGATTCACGAGTGAAGAGGCGTCGCACCTCGGGGTGGCGGACATCTTTCCCCTCCCACGCGCCTGTTGCCATGATCGTCAACAGCACGCGCAAGGGCGGGCAGGCGTCGTCGATCGAGCCGTCGTCGATGTATCCCTGGGCAACGCGCTGATGCGCTTCGCAGATGTTTTTCACGCCATCCACGAACTGTTCCATGTCCTGCGTTTCCGGGCGAAGTATCAGTTCGTCGAAGACTTTTTACGGATTGTCGAAAATGCGCCCGAAGAATGCGCGCACGAATCGATCAGTTATGCGATACCCCAGCCGGCTGGCGGCGATGGTCTGGCTGTTGTGAATGAAATCCTTCACAGGCTCGAGATAACCCTGGCGGATGAGGAATCGCGGATCGCGTTCCTCAGCAGTGAGGCGGCACCAGATTTCGGGGACCAGTAGGCTGATGTCGTGATCGACGCGCACATGCGGACCGACAAAGCCGGCGGAGGTTGAAAAACCCGCAAGGCCGGTCAGCATGAAGCTGACCAGCGCATTGTTCAGATCGACGATTGGCCGGACGGCGTTGAAGGGACCTTTGGTAAGTGCTCCTTCGCTTCCGGCACCAGTGGTGGAGGGACTTTTGCCAGTCAAAGAACTGACGCAATCCATGAACAATTCGGGAAGCTCCTGGTAATGGATGGGGTTGTAGACGGCGAGCGGGCGGATTTGGGCTTCCGGGTCGGCCGCGTTGTTACGACGCCCGATCAGCACGGCATCGACGGGCGTATAAACGGCCGCGTCGGGTGCGACGCCCATCGCGAGGCGCAGGCCGACTCCGGCGACATATTTATCGAGCGGCTCGACGAGATCCGGGCGCTTTTGGAGATAGCGCGGATTTTTGCTTGGTTTGCCATCAACCAGCCGGGGACTGTCT
>JBBQCK010000054.1:0-9482 GCA_038318605.1 Tepidisphaerales bacterium
GCTGAAATCCTTGTCGAGGATCGTTTCGGCGATCTCCCAGTTGTCCTCATCGTCGGCCGTTCGCAGTGCGGCGATTTCTTCCTTCTGCTCATCGGTCTGCTTTTTACCCGCCAGCCGGGTGGATGCCCTATGCGCCTGAAAGTGCCGGTTGAAATTCTCGATGTTCCATGTCGCCACCTTCACCGTGTCGCCGGCACTGATGGCCGCGAAAAGCAGCAGCGAAAGCGGTCCGACAATCAGCATCAATGCGAGCTTGCGCATGCGTCACCTTATTTTCTGTCGATCACGCTGATCGCGTCCACGTCAATCACCAGCTGCACCAGACCGGACGGGTCGGTCTGACGGGTCTTGCGAATGTCGCCGCTGAATCGAACCCATTGCCCGGCCTGAAGCGTGTTCATGCTGTCGGCCAGCGCGTTGTCACTCGATGTTCCACTGGAGGCGCGTTGCACAATCACCACCGCGTCGTGGCCGATTTTCACCTGGAGTGTCGCCGCGGAATACCGGTCGGTCGTGGTGCGGCGTGATTCGTAGCGCTCGACATCCAGAACTACGCCCGTCCACTCGTCGGCGCGCTCGTACCATTTGGATTTTGCAACATCGGCGACCTCGGTGCGATCGTCATCGCTCAGCGTCTTGAGATAATCGCGAACCCGCCCGCCGTAATCGGAGGCAAATCGCGATTCATTGCTCGGCTGGCTCGGGCCGTCATATCCATGCATGCAGCCCGCAAGGCAGCCGGCCAGGCAGACCGTCACGAGCATGCCAAACGCCATGCCGGCCCGTCGCAGCGCGGACTTGTGTGAATTGATGCAATCCATGGTGCTCATCATGCGCTCGATTCTCGCCGCCCACCGGCCGCACGTCCACCTCCGCCAATCGCCGCGCCAGCCGGCCGCGGGCGGGGTGCTTGAACTGCATCCATCGCACGGCGATATTGCAAACTGCTCATGGCGGATGCCACTCCCCTATCGTCGATCGAAGCGGCCGATGCGCCCGCCGCCGCTTCGGCCACAGCGGCATCCAGCGGCGGGAAGGCCTCTTCACCCTCCGCAAAGCCGGCAACATCATCGCGAGGGCGAAGGAAAAAGCTGCCGCCGCCAGGCGATTTGGCTACGGCACCCGTCCATGCCGCAGACGCGGGTGGAGCGAGCGAGAGGGCTTCATCCGCGCCGGCCGCCCCTGCCGTCGGTGCGTCCGCTGCCATCGACCTCGACAAGCTCTCACCCGCCATGCGGCAGTATCAGCAGTTCAAGGCGCTGCATCCGGGGTATGTGCTTTTTTTCCGCATGGGGGATTTTTATGAGATGTTCTGGGATGACGCGGTGCTCTGCAATCGCGTGCTCGGCGTCACGCTGACCAGCCGCAACAAAGGGGCGGCCGACGAGATTCCGATGGCAGGCGTGCCGTTTCATGCGGTGGAGGGGTATCTGCGCAAGATGATCGCCGCCGGCCACAAAGTCGCCATCTGCGAACAGGTCGAAGACCCCAGGCAGGCCAAAGGTGTGGTCCAGCGCGAGGTTGTGCGGCTGATGACCCCGGGAACGCTGACCGACGAGTCGATGCTGGAATCATCGGCCGAGAATCATCTGGCCGCCGTCGCCTCTGGAATTTCAACCGATGGGTTTCGCTTCTCGGTGGCCTGGGTTGATCTCTCGACCGGGGCCTGTATCGCCATGAGCGCCGATCGACAGGCTGTGCTCGACAAAATCTCCCAGCTCATGCCGTCCGAGGTGCTTATCCCTGAGCTGGCGTCCGGCCAGCCGCACGAAATTTCGGTCGAGATCGCGGCGCTGGGGATCAAGACAATCACCGCGCGGCCGGCGTGGCAGTTTTCCATGCACCACGCCCGGGAGCAAATTCAAAAGCAGTGGTCTGTAACAACGGCCGGCGGATTCGGTTTCGCCGACGACGATCCGGCGCTTCTGGCAACGGCGGCTGTGCTGGCGTATCTCGAGGAAACGCAGAAGACCTCGCTGCAACACCTTCGCCCGCTGGGGCGCCACCTGGCCGAGAATTATCTCGCCATTGATCCGGCAAGCTGGCGGGCATTGGAGATCGATCGCACCAGCCGCTGGGGCGATGCCGCCGGTTCGCTGGTTGAGACCATTCGCCGAACGCGCACGCCCATGGGCGCGCGGCTTCTGCGCCATTGGCTGCGAAACCCCCTGCGCGACATCGAGCATCTGCAGGCGCGGCAAAGTGCAGTGGCGGCGCTGGTGGAAAGTCCGTCGAGCCTGAAGTCGATCGTCGAGCGTTATACCGGTGCATGCGATGTCGAACGCGTTGTCGGCCGGCTGGCCGTGAATCGCGCTCTGCCGCGCGATATGGCGGCATTGTCCCGTTGTCTCGAGATGCTTCCGGAATTGATCGATCAACTGGGGAAGCTCGCACACGCCGACGATGTGGCGCCCGAGCTGGCGGCCATGCGCCCGTTCTGCATCGAACAATGCGCCTACCTCAGAGGCGCGCTCAAGCCCAATCCCGCCGCCCATTTGCGCGAAGGCAATGTCATCGCCGACGGCTTCGATGCCGACCTTGACACCCTGCGCGACAAGGCCGCCAACAGCTAGGAATGGCTCAGGCAATATCAGGCGGACCTGATCTCCACCACCGGCATCAACAGCCTGAAGATCGGCTTCAACAAGGTCTTTGGATATTACATCGAGGTGACGCACGCCCATCGCGACAAGGCGCCGCCGGCCGGCTGGATTCGCAAACAGACCACCGTCAACAGCGAACGCTACATCACCGACGACCTTAAACAACTAGAGATCGAAACCACCGAAGCCAGCGAAAAAGCGATCGCCCTCGAACAGCAACTTTTCGATCGCATTCGCACCGCATTGCTTGCGCATACGGCACGTTTCCAGGAGCTTGCCGACGCGCTGGCAAGGCTTGATTGTCTGGCGGGGCTTGCGACGCTGGCGCTCGAACGGCGCTATTGCCGGCCAACGCTCACTGAATCCCGCGTATTGAACATTGTCGATGGGCGGCATCCCGTTCTCGAACAAAAGCTCGGCGCCGAGTTTGTCAGCAACGACACTCGCTTCGGCGAATCGGACACAGTCGCGCTCATCACAGGGCCAAACATGGCCGGTAAAAGCACCTACATCCGCCAGACGGCGCTGATCGTTTTGATGGCCCAGATCGGCTCGTATGTGCCCGCCGCCTCAGCCACCATCGGCACCGCCGACCGCCTCTACGCCCGCATCGGCGCCAACGACGAACTGCACGCCGGCCAGAGCACGTTCATGGTCGAAATGACCGAGACCGCCAACATTTTGAACAATGCGACCGAAAGCAGCCTTGTCATTCTCGACGAAATCGGCCGCGGAACGAGTACGCTTGACGGCCTTTCGCTGGCATGGGCCATCGGCGAACACCTGGCGGCGCAGGTGCGCTGCCGCGCGCTGTTCGCCACCCACTATCACGAATTGACCGATCTCGCCCGGCAGTTTGCTGGCGTGCGCAATCTCAACGTCGCCGTGCGCGAATGGAATGATCAGGTCGTATTTCTACATCGTATCGTCGAAGGGGGCACCGATCGCAGCTACGGAATCCACGTTGCTAGACTCGCCGGCGTGCCCAGGCCAGTACTGGACCGGGCACGCGAATTGTTGAGCGAGCTGGCGGTACATCATGTCAGCGGCTCGCGCCCGATCGGCAAAAGTCGCCGGCCGGCTGGCGTTGCGACGGGACAGATTCCCCTGTTCGGCGACCCCGCCCGCGATCTTCTCCGCGACCTTGCGCAGGCGGATGTCGATAGCCTATCGCCCGAGGATGCTCAATCGCTGCTTCGGGAAATGAAACATCGCTACGTGCCGTAAATTATGGCGCGGAATGGCGCGACGAGCGGCGCAACGCCATGCGCAACAGAGTGCGCAACAATCTGCACGGCATATTTTCCGGAACATCGCAAACAGTTTCGCCCACGATATCGCGCCGCAACGCCCCGGCCGGCAGAACAAAACCGCGCGGCGACAATGACCCGCTGCCGTGCTACGATCAATCGAAAATGGATGGACAGCGCATGAAAACAGCCATCGTCATCGTCGATCACGGCTCCCGGCGACAGGAAAGCAATCAGATGCTCGAGGCCGTCGCCAGCGCGTTTGCCGAACGCTTCGCCGGCAAATACGAGATCGTCGAGCCCGCCCACATGGAGATCGCCGAACCGTCAATTGCCACCGCCTACGCCCGCTGCGTCGAGCGCGGGGCCGGGCGTGTCGTCATCGTTCCGTTTTTTCTAGGCCCGGGAAAACACTGGACGGCCGACATCCCGCGACTGGTCGCCCAGGCCGCCACCAGCCACCCGCAAACGCGCTATCATGTCAGCCCTTATCTGGGTATCGACGAACTGATCCTCGACCTGCTCGACAAGCGCGCCACACACTGCAATCAAAGCGCATTTGAATGCCCAATGTGCGAAGGCACCCTTCGCAGCGGCGACCCATCGATCGTTGCCGACTCCGTCTGCACCCACGGCTACACCGAACACACCGCAGCCGCCGCCGGCCCGGCAGTCTGTGCAACATGTCCGTTCGCGGCGGCGGGTGGGTGAATGGGCGGAAGTTGAATGCCCCCGGTGAACCGGGCGATGGCCTCCACCCGGCCGTTCAATCGCGATTCCGGCCCATCTCGCGACGTTCGATGGAAAGTACATCGCCACCTTTGGCGCGGATTCGTGCGGGTGCAACGCAAATCCGTAGTGAATGTCTTACCGAATGAGTAGTGAGCTCCTATCTATCCCCGGCGGCAAACTGTTACCGAGATAGTTCCAGTTTGGGTGATTGATTCTTCAGATTGAACTGCCGTCGGACAACCCTCTCAAAAGCAGATACCGTTAGCACTCGGCCCTCCCGACCGTCCCGCCCTGGCTCAAAGTCGACTCGGTAATCTCGGCCGGCCGAAGCAACCGCGATCATCCTTTTAGCCGGACCCCATTCTGGATAATGCTCTTTCGCATAGTTGGAGCAAAGTGACAACGCGTCTGCGCCGAAGCTGTCGAGCCCCTGCCCTTTAATTGGCCAGATAACCGCGTCCTTTTGCAGTGGGGGCTGTGCCGTCGAACAACCCAAAATACAGGTGATCGCAAAAACTAATTTTAATAAGATTCGTATGTCCTGCACGTTGGTACTCCCAAAAGATGGGCCATTAGTGAGGCAGCGGCGAATTGACGTCCCAATGCTCCCCTCCAACTGAGGGCCGACGAGGGGGTCGCTGCTCAGTTCATATTTCCATTCGGCCGAAATGATACCGGGACACAACTTCTGCACTGCCGGCCTTCTGGGCGGGGGTGTGCTTCAGACTCAGAGCGGGACCATTTCACTCCTGCCAGCGATTATCGCCGAACGGGCGCCGGCGGGTAAGGCTCGTCGTTATGGGCGCGATTTCCTTTGGCGTCAGCGGCCGGTTTACGACCGTGGGCCAGTCGCACGGCCGCGCGAATGGCCAGCACCGACTGGCACCCGGCGCATCTTGCCGGTAATTTCCCACCATGCCTTCCTGGCCCCGCGCTGTGTTGTTTGATTTTGACGGAGTGATCGTCAACAGCGAGCCGCTGCATTTCCTAGCGTTTTACGATGCGCTGGCGGACGAAAAAATTGAGCTCACCGAAGAGCAGTATTACCGCGATCTCATCGGCTTCGATGATCGCGGGGCCTTCAGGGCCGTGTTTGAATTGCATGGCCGAACGCTCGATCCGCCGACGTTTTTACGCGTCATGGCCGCCAAGAAGCGCAAGATGATGAATCAGATCCGCTCGCGCCGACATTCGGCGCTGCCGGGCGTCGAGGAGCTGGTTCGCGGCCTGTGGCGCGACCATGCGCTGGCGATCTGTTCCGGGGCGTTGCGCGATGAAATTGAAGTCATGCTCGAGGCCGTATCATTGCGCGATTGCTTCCCCGTGATCGTCGCGGCCGAGGATGTCACCGTCGGCAAGCCCGATCCACAGGGATACCTTTTGGCGATGAAGCTGCTGGCGGGCAAGCTCCATCAGAAGCTCACTCCGTCCGACTGCCTTGTCGTCGAGGACGCACCGGCCGTCGTTCGATCCGTGCGCGCCGCGGGCTTTCCGGTGCTGGCTGTCACCACCACCTATAGCGCGGAAAAACTCGGCGATGCCAATTACATCGTCCGCTCGCTTCATCCGGAAATCGTTATGAAGGCCGTCAAAAGGCTGAAGGTGGCTACATGAGACAAAAAGTGCCTGGCCATTTTTCGTTAGCGGCGCACCCGGCGGCCTGGATCTTTTTGGTCGTTGTCAGCCTGCCGGCTTTCGGGGCGGATGTCTGGACACACGCCGAACTCCCCGATCCCGCGGGATGGGTAAAGGTTGTGCTGGCGGTGATTGGGCTAATTTTTCTGCTCGCGGCCATTGTCGGGCCATGGGTCCGCCGCCGCGCCGACCCGCATCCTTCCGAAAGCAAAGAGGGCGGACACTGATTGTGTCCGCCCTCGCTTTGCGTTGCGTGGGAACGTTCGTGCATCAGTCGCGTGGGACGCCCGCCGACCCGCTCCCGCCGCCTGCGGGCGAATCCGATGCGGTTTTTGGCGAACCGATGCCGACCTTCGACAAATCCAGTTCGGGAATCGGCCCGCGAGGAATGATCGGCCGGGCAAGTTCGCTGTCGTCCTTCAGACTCGGTCCGGGCACGACGTCGATCTGTCGCAACGCCGCCGCCACTTCCATATCCGTAGGTTGCAGCGCATTGGCTCGACGCAAGAGCGGCCGGGCGTCCTGCGGATTGCGCGCTCCGTTCAGCAGATAAAGCCCCGCCTCTTTCTGCACGCCAAAATCGGAAGAATCGGCAATCGCGGCCGCCCGATAGCTCGAAGCGGCCAGCTCCACGTCGCCGCGGTAGCGGTAGATTTTGGAAACCAGCATCCAGTTTTCCGCACTCGGATGATTTTTGGCATCTGCTTCGGCGGCGTTTAGCTGAATATCACCGGCGTCGTGTTGGGCAATGACCTGTGCCAGCCCGTCGATCATCTTGTTGCGAAAGCCTGCCTCTTCCGTGTCGCGTACGGGAATTTGCATCACACCCAGCCCGGATCGGTACGACTGCACCGCCATCGGATACTGCCCAAGCTGCTGATAGCAATAGCCCAGGTAGTAATGCGATCGGAAATCGCGTGGCTCCTGCTTCACCGCATTGCGGAAGTCGCCCGCGGCAGTTGTGTAATCTTTTTGATCCAGCGCCTTGATCCCCTCAGCGCGCGATTCCTGCGACCAGGTCAGCATGTCGCCGCAGCCGCCTGCCATCAGGCAAAACGCCAGCAGTACCGCGCCACCGGCGAGGCGAAATCGCAAAAGATGCCCGGCAAACCCACCCGTAACGATTTGATGCAACATGATGAAAACCTCCATGTAACGGCCCCAAACCGGAGCCACGGATTCCATTCCGACGTTCCTAAATTATCGCCGCAGAATCAATTTGCAATAGAAATCGGCGAAAATTGCGCGTTCCCGCCGATAAGCATCGTTCGGAAGATGATTCGCGAACGCTTTGCCAACGGGCTTTTAACCGACGCTGTTTACCCGGGCGGATTGGAGTATGATCCGCCGCTTCGATCACGATGTTTCAAGCAATAGAACAGATCGGCCGGCAGGCAACGCTCATGCTGGCGAGTTTCGGCGACTTCTGGCTTTTTGTCGGCCGGACAATGCTGCTGCTTCGCGCGGGGTTGCGCATGCGCAATCTGCGCGAATTGCTCGGGCAGATGTACGAGGTTGGCGTGCGCAGCGTGCCGGTCGTCGCAATCACCGGCGCGTTCATCGGCGCGGTGCTCGGCGTTGAAAGCTACACCGCTTTTCGCAACGTAGGCCAGGAAGCGCGCCTCGGCTCGGTTATTAATTTGTCCGTGGTCAAGCAGATCGGCCCGGTGCTGGCGGCTGTCATGCTGGCGGGGCGCGTTGGCGGCGCGCTCACGGCCGAGCTGGGAACCATGAACGTCACCGAGCAGCTCGATGCCCTGCGCGTGATGGGATCTGACCCCGTGCGCGTGCTGGTCATCCCGCGATTCATGGCGTGCGTCATGCTCACCCCCCTGCTGACGATTTACTCCGATATTCTCGGCATTTTCGGCGGCTGGCTCATCAGCGTGAAATCCCTGGGCATTCCCGCTGAGCCGTACTGGCGATATTCCGCCAACGCGATAGGCCTGTGGGAAATTTCCGAAGGCATCGTCAAGAGCGCGTTTTTTGGCGGCGCGATCGGGCTGGTCAGTTGCTACAAAGGCTTCACCAGCGGCGCCGGCGCGAGCGGGGTCGGGCGGGCCTGCACCGAATCCTTCGTCGCATCGTTCATCGCCATCATCATTCTCAATTTCTTCTTCGCCCAGTTGTCCAAAGAACTCTATATGGCGATCTTCGGCAACCGCAGCTTTCTCGGCTGAACCGCGCCGGCGGCCACACGAACTGTCGGAAATCACGCTCGCAAACGCCAGACAACAATCGCACGTGGCAGGACATCCCCACATCGAGTTTCGACACGTCTCCAAGCGATTCGGCTCGCTCGTGGTGCTGCGCGACGTCAACGTTCAGGTTACGCGCGGTGAGAGCCTGGTCATTCTCGGCGGCTCGGGCACGGGCAAAAGTGTGATGCTCAAGCACATGGTCGGCCTGCTTCGCCCGGATCGCGGCGAAGTTTATTTCGAAAACCAGCGCATCGACAACATGCGCGAAGCCGAGCTCATGAAAATACGCAAGCGATTCGGGTTTCTGTTCCAGATGGGGGCGCTCTTCGATTCGCTGACGGTGTACGAAAACCTTGCGTTTCCATTGCACGAGCACACCAGGAAAGACTCCGACGAGATCGCCGAAGTCGTCCGCAATCGTCTCTCCCTGGTCGGCTTGAACAACATCGAAAAAAAAATGCCCGGCGAACTATCGGGCGGCCAGCGCAAACGCGTCGCGCTGGCAAGAGCGATCGTCCTCGAACCGGAAGTCATTCTCTATGATGAACCCACGACCGGCCTGGACCCCATCCGCTCGGACGTCATCAACGAATTGATTCTTCGCCTCCAACGGGAAATGCGCGTCACAAGCATCGTGGTCACGCATGACATGAACAGCGCCTTCAAGGTCGCCAACCGCATTGTCATGCTCCACGAAGGCAAGCTGATAGCCGACGCCACACCGGATGGAATCCGCAACAGCGACAACCCCATCGTGCGGCGCTTCGTGCGAGGCGAAGCCGACGATGCCGAACTGGAAGAGCTACGCCGCTGAAGGTGATGCGCCGGGCAATAGACAAACAACAAGGGTGCGGCAGCGGGCGGTCACCGGCCAACTCGGGGGTTCGTCAGCGCCGGCGTGCGCTTTAACGGTTGCCACCATACTGTTCACTATCATCGGGCTTCGCCCATGTTTCTTTCCCGCTCTCGGATCACCTGCAGGCTTCGCACGAGATCGGCCGGATGCAAAAGCCGGAGAGTTGGAGCCAACGTGCGCAACGCTACGTGTTGAGGGTGGTCCG
>JBBQCK010000055.1:0-9462 GCA_038318605.1 Tepidisphaerales bacterium
CTGTCGCGTGCGATCGCCGAGGCGCGCCGCCTGCTCACGCAAAATCGCCAGCGGCGTCAGGATGTTCGGCTCGCCGATGTCGGCCGGCCAAAGGTCAGGTAGCGCCGCACTGCCGCTCGCATTGCCATTCGATTCAGCCAAGACAGACCTCCGCCGTAAGATAAGCCCCAACAGTTGATCGGCTTGTCCGATGCGGGAATTAACGTGCTCACGGCCGGGTGGTGATCGCGGTGCTGCCGATAATCCCGCCAACAACATGCCACCGGCGAGAATTGACCGAATGCCTCCCGCTGCGATCCGTCCCATCGCATGTGCGCAATTTCCTGATTCGCAATGGGTGGCGCATCTTGTGGTGGGTTGGGCACTCCTGCCCGACATCGGCCGCAGGCCGATCACGCCGCGCGCCGAACACCCCGGCGCGGTATGTGGATCAAGCACATCCAAGGCATCTGAGTTATTTTTGCAAAGTTACTGCGGCGGCGCGCCGCCTTCGGCGCTGGGATCATTCGCAGGGTCAATCGCCCGTGAGTTCATGCGTGAGGCACCGCCCGGCGGGAGCAGGGGGTCGCGGGCGCTCATCGGCACGCCCGCGTTGCGGACGGTCTCGCGGACCGCATTTGGTGCCGTCACCAGGGCAATCCGATACTGCTGCGCCCACAGATGGGTCTGCTCTTCGTCGATCTGGCGATGCAGTTGATTCGCCTGATGATACAACTCAAGCCGCTGCTGCCGCGTTTGCAGAACGGCCGCTCCTATCGCCAATGTGCCGACCAGCGTGATGAGGAGTTTGAGCATGTGTGGCGTAGATGAGAGGGCGGTCCGCGGCGCATCTATGTTTATTCAGTTTTCCTCAGTGCGCCGACGCCAACTTTGCCGGCAGGCGCAGTTTCATGCCGGGACGGATGATGTCGCCGCCGTCCAGCAGATCGCGATTCAATTCCTTGATTGCTCCGACCGCGCTGCCGCCGCCGCACTGGCTTACCGCAATTCCCCAGAGTGTGTCGCCCTGTTTGGCGATGTATTCCGCCTCAACGTCCGCCGGGCGAGGCGTGGGCGTTTCCGCACGCGCGGGTGCTGGCGTCGGAGGCGTGTAGTTGGCTGGCGAAGGCAGCGCCGCGGGGATGGCGTAGGTCTTGCCGGCTACAACGAGGTTGGGGTTGTCGTGCAGGCTGGGATTGGCTCCTGCAATCGCATCGCGGGCGGCCTTACTGTCCACACCGAAATGCTTGCGGGCGATTTTTCCCAGTGAATCGCCCGGCATGGCGACATACTGCTGCGGGCCTGCCGGCGGGCGGGCTGCATCATTTACCCGGCCGCCGTTCATGGCACCGCGCAGCGAGTCAACGTTGTTCGGATCGACCAGTTCCTCGCCGTTGCGCCGGGCGAGTTCAGCAAGTGTCGTTCCCGTGCCCGCTGCCGCGCCGGTCGGTCGGCCGTTGTCATGTACATGCCCCGGGTTGACTGTGGGATACGGTTCGACAATCGGACGCCCTGCGCCCGCCAGCGGCCGGCCAGCGCCAGGACCGATGTCCACATTCGCCACGCCCGGACCCCCATCGACCGGTGCGCTGCCGCCGGTGCTTTCGATCACGCGCACCGGGCGGGCGCTGCTGGTTTCGTCATATGCCGGAACCGGATATCGCGGCTCGGGCGCTGGCGCGCTGATCATCGGCGCCGGTGAAACCGACCCCGGCACGGCCGTGCTCTGGCGCGCCACGTCTCCGGCGTCAGCCATATTTGCCGGCCGCGGCTCTGTCAGTGATGAGAAATGCCCTTCGAGCAGAATCCCGATCATGATGATGAACGCGAGTCCGACGAGCAATCCGATTTTTGTTTCACGGGTCATGGGCTTTTCCTGCTGAATTACAAGATCGCAGGCAGGACCGAACCGTTCCGCGCAGACCGCAGGCGCAATCGGTCCTACCGATCTCTTATCGGCATTTACTGGTGGGAACATCGTCCAAAACCGCACGCATCGGCCGGGATTTAGGACGGTTTGGCCGTGCGTTCGATCACGCGGAGTTTGGCGGAACGGCTCCGCGGATTGTCGCTGCATTCGGCCTGTGTTGGCACGATCGGCTTACGGCTGATCGCCACGACATGCCCCGACGCTTCCAGCCCGCGAAACGCCTGTTTCACAAGTCGATCTTCGCCGGAATGAAAGCTGATGACCGCCATTCGTCCGCCCGGCTCCAAGGCGCGCCATCCGCGATCAAGCAGCGCCTTGAGGTTGTCCAACTCGCCGTTAACCAACATTCGCAGCGCCATGAACGTGCGCGTCGCGGTGTCGATCTTTTCCTGCCGGAATCCGCCGGCAGGGACGACCGCACGCACCAGTTCCGCCAGACGTCCCGTGCTAGTAATCGGCGACACCTGCCGCGCCTGTGCAATCTTTGTGGCAATTCGCCGGGAATAGCGTTCCTGTGCCAGTTGATATAGGACGTTGGCGAGTTCGGTCTCACCCATCCGGTTCACATAATCAGCGGCGGTTTTCTCGATGCGCGGGTCCAATCGCATATCCAGCGGCATGTCGGCGGAGAAGGATAATCCATAAGCCGCATCGCCGAGCTGATTCGTCGAAATACCCAGGTCGGCCAGAATGCCATCCACGGAAACTATGCCGACCGCCGAAAGAACGTCGTCGAGTTCGGCAAAGTTGGCATGAAACAGCCGCACCTCGCACTCGGCGCCGACAAGGCGCTTCTGGGCAAACGCCAAGTTTCGCGGGTCTGCATCTAGGCCGATGAGCGTTCCGGCCGTGCCAAGCCTTTGGGCAATCGCCAGCCCATGCCCGGCGCGCCCGAGCGTGCAATCCACAATAGTGGTACCCGGCCTGACAGCTAATCCATCCAGCGTTTCGGCCAGCAGCACCGGATCATGGCCGTCGTCCGGCAGTATCATTCGGGTAAAATAGCAGGAACCAGGCGGCGGGGCGCGCACGGGATGGCAAATGAAACCGATCCGTACATCCGCCCTTCGGATCGCGGCCTTTCGAGCGCTGGTTTTTTATTTGCCTTCGACGTTTCAGGTGCTAGAATTTAGGTGTTTGGGCGGGTAGTGACGTATCCTGCAGCGAGGGGAGTTCACCCGGCCGGGTTTTTACGGTTGGCGCACGGCCGATTTGCCGGTATTCCTCTTGGTCCGAATGTGGATTCGGTGGAGTTTCGGCGCATCAAAAGCGCAGCGGTGGTGGCCTTTCGGTAGACCGATGAGGCAAAGCCGGGCATCCAATGCCCCCTCGATTGCAGTCGAGGTTCCCATCCGTAAACGATGACTTCGCGCCTCGTATCGTCGGCATCAGGCCGCACCGGGCCAAGACGCGGCATGCGAATTTTCTATTCGCGCGCAGCGCAGGCTCGAAAAATAACGGTGGCCATCCGTGGCCTGGGCGCTGGCGGACAATCGCTACTCTTGCGGGGCGGCGATTGCCTTCAGGCATCCGGGTCTTCCTTTACCCGGACAACGATCCCATACAGGGTCATGCCCCGGGCGTTTCCAACGCCCGGTTTGATTTTTAAGTGAAGCATCCGTGCTTCCGGCCCGGGCCTCTGCGGGAGGAGGGTGCAAACAAACCACTCTCGACCCGCGGCCGCCTGCTGGCCGCGCATCCGTGCGAATTGACTTGTCGGTAGAGCCATCCTTCCCAGGAGGCATCTATCCGGCCCATATTGCAGACCACTCACGCGCCGGTGTCAGATCTTTGAAGTGCCTGTTTACCTCGGACCGCGATTTCGGCCCTGCGCTCGTCCAGTTCTTTCTGTCGCCTTTCCCAGTCGCTGCGGTTCCACAATTCCAAATGATCCCTTACGCCAACCAGCGTTACATCCTTGCCCACTTGGTTGCGTCGAATCGTTTTTTCAGGCAGCAGCACCCGTCCTTGTTTGTCCATTTCGACCCGGGCGATCAGGCCATAGTTCAACTGATCAAACGCCAGCAGGTCATCCATCGGAGCAATTTCAGGCTTCTGCGTGCTCGCCATTCCTTCGTAATACTGCTCCGCATACATCCAGAGCACACGATTGACGCCGGTCACCAGAAACAAGCCCTGGGCATCACCATCGGTTGTCAATAGGCGTCGCACATCGGATGGAATGAGCATCCGGTTTTTGTCGTCAATCGTGAGATCATGTTCTCCGTAAAGAAGCCGCAATGGAATCTTTCCCACTCACTGGTTTTAATCACCTTGACATGGGTTTTTGTACCACAGCTATATTCGATTGCAACATCAAAAGGATTCTTTCATCTATTTTCTCATCATCGTGGCGCGAACTGCCCAATGGGCGGTGAAATTAGCGCGCAGGTACGTCAAAGTGATGGAATTCAGGCAGCCGATGGCGGCGTTGCGGTGGACGAGCGGTGGATAACCTGTCGCCGGAGAAGAATTGATGAAAGTTTCACTGCGGCGAACACAGTAGTCGTTGCGACCAAGGTGGCGCCGACCGGAATAAAGGCCGAGTGCGCATGCACGGGATCGCTCAGCAGCTTCAGCCCGGCCATTGCCGGACCAAACTGGCCCGCAGAGGTTTTCCAGCTGGCGCCGGCCGCGTAGTTCCCTTCGGCCTGGAGGTACCACATCATCGCCCCACCCGCCGACCATGCGGCGGCGAGGGCGCTGCCAAGCATCGCCCACATGCGTCGCCGACGGTTGAGCATCGTCAATCCATGAACAGCCCAGAGCGCCAGCATCCACAGGGACAGATATGCTGCATGAAGTGCGATGGTGCGTTGCGGTAAGGCGGAGAGAAAGCCGGCAAACATTGCCATCAGCACGCCCGCCGCGCCGCATAGAAGCGCCGATGTTGTCGAGCGCATCAAGATCGGGAAAAGCAAAGCAGCGAAAATGATCTGCGTGAACATCATTTCCCACGCCGCCATACGCTCCGCCGGTCGGGGAAATTGTTCGCTGAACTGCGTCTGATTCGCAGCAAGTGCGAGCACAGTCATCTGGACCGCAAGCCAGATCAAAAGCGATAGTGCGGCCGCCCCGCGAGCGGGCGATTCAATTGCGATGGAGCGGGACGTCGTCACGCGACGGAGAATGCCTTGGGCAGTTGAAGGTTGCAAGTTGCAACGTAGTGGCCGATGGTTGCGGATATCGCAGTTTTTCAGCGCGTGCTGACTTGATCCGATGGGCTCTGGGCGGCTGGGCACATCACTTTGTCGAAGCGGATATCGATCCACGAATACCGGGCATCGACCCGGCCATATTGCGAGCGAAGCTGCTGCATGGTCTGCAGCTTCTGCGCCGGCGTCAGTTCGGCGGCGGTAAATTCGGAATCAACGGGCTGACCCCAGCGGACCTCTGTCTTGTACTGTGTAAGGAGCACAAGCTGGGCGCGCACCGGGTCGATGCGGTTTGCAAAATTGGCAACGCTGATGCGCCAGATCTCATCCGCACACGCCCGGCCGTTGAGAAGCCGCGCAAGACCGATTCCGGCCAGCACGTCCCTGCCGCGCCATTTCGCGCCGGGTGCAGGTGGTTTCATTTCAACGCCCTCGATCACGCGCAGGTTGACGCGTTTGCGGCCAGCCTCCGTCGCGAACATCACGTCGGGAAGCTGCTTGATGGTGTAGGCGGGACTGAGCCGCACGCCATCGGTGTCAATGAGAAAGTATTCGCCGTCCCACACGACAATGCCCGCGGGCACACGGAAATCACAGTCAATTTCGAGCGTGTCGCCGGGCGCCTTGCCGTAGACGCGCCGAACCTGGCGGACCTGCCGTACCCAGGGGTTTGACGAGAGGTTTTTGACGGCCTCTTCGAGCAATTGATGATCGAGCGCCGACCGCACGCCGCGCGGCCGGGCGGCGGCGGCAATTTCATCGGCGAGGTAGTCGGTCATCCAGGTCGGGCGATCTTTGAGCACGACCTGTGGCGGCGCCGGGGGGTAGAGGTATCGTTTTTCGACAAGCTTGCGATACCACGGAAACGCCGCGACGGCACCGCCGCCGATCACAGCGACGACGATCAGTCCGATCAGCGCGCCTCGGGGAACGAAGAATGTCCGGGCGGGGGAGGGATTGGAGGCTTTGGATTTTGCCATGTTCGCGGTCTGCTCCACCTACAATCGACCGGTACACCGCCATGCGGCCAGCCACGCCCGGCGCCATACGGCAAATACGACGCTAAGCGCCCGGCCCGCGTTATTATCGGACCGCGGCGGGGTGATGCATGAAAGGCGCAGACGGGCGACCGAAGGGGGTATTCACTTGACGGCCGCAGACGAATGATGGCATACTTAATTCGTGACGAATAGGTGATTTCTGATGATATCCACACAGCACACCCAATCCCTGACGGACTTTCGCAAAAAGGCGACTGAGACGCTTGAACGACTAAACAAGTCCGGCGAAGCCGAGGTGCTGACTGTCAACGGTGAGGCACGTGCAGTGCTTATGGCACCTGCAGTTTACGATGAACTTGCCCGCGAAGCGCAGCTTACGCGAGATGTGGTGGTCATTCGGCGGGCGATTAAGGAAATCAATGAAGGCAAGGGCGTGGAGGCGAGCGTTGCGTTCAAATCCATTCGCGACGAGTTGCTTGCGATGAAAGCGGCTGGCCTGCAAAAGGCGCCTTGAAATGAAAAAATATCGGGTGACCATCGCTCCGCTCGTCGTCGAGCAAATCCGAGCCCTGGTCCTTCAGATTGCATTGGACTCCATTGACAATGCGCTGGCGTGGGAAAATCGCCTATCGCAGGCAATTGGGAACATTGGCACCGCGCCGGGATTTGCGATCGCCGACGACTCCAGCGCGCGGCTTGGTTTCGAGGTTAGAAAGTACGTTTTCGAGAAAACTTACTTGGTTTACTTCATCGTCGACCGAATCGCCGGCACTGTGCACATTGTCAATTTCCGGCACGGAGCTCGACTACCTCGACAAAACGAGCCGTGAGCGATGCAATTGTAATTTGCAACATTGCGGGAACCCCGCGCGTATTAATGGCTGCACGATGTGCGAGTGTTCCGCACGAATAAATTCATGGGAATCAAATGAACCGATCGACTTTTCAAAATTTTTGCCGTGTCGCGGCTCTTGCGGCGGGGATATCGGCGTTTTCGGCGCTGGCCGATAGTGCGCCGGCCGCTTCGGCGGAGCCCAACAATGCGGGGCTGGCGAAGCTGGTCAGTGCGTCGTGGATTGGCGGACCGGGAAATGATCAGATCGCTGGCGTGGCGATCGATCTTGCCGGCGATCCGATTCTGGCGATGAATGCCACCGAACTAAATTTGAAAAACCTGCGGCCGGTCGTTTTGAGCCGTGCCAATGGTGTGGCGCCGCCGGACAAAAAGGGGGGCAAACAGGACAAGGGTGCGCTGGACCCGAACGCCATTGGGCAGCTTGTGACGTTGTCTCCGGACGGACAGAAAGTTTTGAATGTCTCGACAATACCCGGCGCGACGCTGTTGCAGATCAAGCTGGGGGTCAAGGGGCACATTTATGTGCTGGGCAACTCGCCGGGCGGCGTTCGTATTGGTAATGCCAGCGGGCAGGGACGTTTTGTGGCATGTTTAACGCCCGACGGCAAGCAGGTGAATGGAGCGGTATTCGTCGATGGGGCAAGCGATTTTGCGGTGGATGACAACGGTGATGTGGTCATGCTCGCTGGCGCCAAGCTTTTTCGTTTCAGCGCGGATGGAAAGGAAATTTGGACTGCGACCTGGAGCGCTCATGGCGGCAATCGGCCGGGCGCGATTGCGATGAACCCGAAAACGGGAGTGACTGCGGTGGTGGGCTATGGCATGACCAACACAGGCAAGGAGCCATGGAAGGATCCGTATGCCCATGGCATCGATCGCGACGGCAAAGTGATCTGGTCACTATGGAATCCGGACCCGAAGCTCGAAAAGGGCGCGCAGTTTGGCGGCAACGGGCTGATGGCCGACACGACAGGCCACGCGGCGGCCACCGATGCCGCGGGGCGGGTCTATCTGATGCTTTATGCCGACGGTGGCAACAGCGTTTGCTCGCGAGACCCGTCCGACCCGGGCAAGCCACTCGACAAGAGCGTTTTTGCGGAAGCCCATCAGAAAGGGGCGGGTTATGGCTTCAAAGGAGCCAGCCAGACGAGCGTCATCTTCCGCATCAATTCCGAAACCGGTGCGCTGGAACGCGGTACATGGATTTCGAGCTGGCTCACGCCGGCGCGCGCCAACGCGTTTCGGATCGAGGCGGCCGACGGTGATGGCAAGGATCTTCAGATTGTCGCCGGTAACAGCGGCGCGGGATGCCCGACGAAAGACTCGTGGTATGTAGCGCCTGAAGGGGGATATCGCGGCGGTGCGACACTGGCGATTTTCGATGGGGACTTCGCATCGAAGCAATTCGGATATATCCCGGGCGCGGGATTTAGCTGCGTCGCCTATCGCAATGGATTGATCGTTGCGGCCGGGTCCGCCAAGGCGGAAAACGAGGCTTCAGACCCGGCCAAGCCCGATGCCGAAAAAATCAAATACCCGGTGCCAACGTATAACGCCGTCCAGCCGACCTTCGGCGGCGGCGAAAAGGATGGCTACGTTGCGATCTTCCGCATCCCCGCGAAATAGCCTGCGATGCACATCTGTTCGGCGGCAGTCGCAGCGGATCGATTAACGCCGCCAAAACGACCGTGGGCAGGTACGGCAACACGCATTAAGCCCTTCGGTCTGGCAATGCCGGCGTCGGGGCAAGCCACAACGAGCGAATCGCACGTGGCCGCTTACGCAGGCAGACGGCCGCGTCCATCGAGTGCCCACAGGAATGCATCGGTGGTGTCGTTGTCGGCGTCGATGAGCTTGTTCTTGCCGGCCGACGGATCGAAGTCGGCAGACAGGCGAAATGCCCCGGCGACGTAAATGCGGTTGTCGCCGAATAGGGCGATGCCGTTGCCGTTGTCGCTATCGGTGCCCCCGGCCTTTCGCACGAAACCGAAGTTGCCGGCCAGATCCAGTTGCAGCACAAAAATGTCGAGGTTGCCGACCAGCCCGCGGGTGGCATTGATCGACCCGCCGCGCCCGCCGGCCGGGTCAAAATTCACGCCGTAAGAGAAATAGCCCGTCAGGAGCAATTTGCCGCTGTCAGAGACGGCGATGTCGGAAACCGAATCGAAGCCCTTGCCGCCGATGGTGTGGGCCCAAACGCCTTTGCCCGCCTTGCTTATTTTTGCCACGAAGATGTCGCTTCGGCCATTGTCTTCAACCAGGCGCATTGAGCGGCTGATATCGAGGTCGATTTCGCCCGTGAAGAATCCAGCGGCGTAAACGTCACCCGCGGCATCAATGGCGACAGCGGTTGCCGCATCAGTTTTACTGGCGCTGAATTGGCGGGCCCAGCGAAAATCTCCGCGGCGGGTGTCGAGGCTGAGCACAAATGAATCGGATCCGTCGGCCTCCATACGAAAGATGCCCGTGCTGCTTGCGTTGAAATCGACGGTCTCTGAGAAGGTTCCGCCGACGACGACCTGACCATCGCGCACCGCGATG
>JBBQCK010000056.1:0-9418 GCA_038318605.1 Tepidisphaerales bacterium
CAATATGAGCTACGGATCGTCAGCAGCCGGCAGCGGTGTCTACGCCGCCGAGACGAACTTCACCGCGAATCAGACGGGCGGATCGGCCTACTACGGGTTGGCGGTCGAGGTTGCCGAAATAGGAACTCAGTCGGGACAATATGCCAGCTACGCCGCATTCAAGGCTTCGATCCTCGCAGCTTCAGGGCTTGATTTGTCTCAGGTCGGCACTGGCGTTGTGAAGCTCACAGGCGCGGACGGCCGGTTTTTGAAAATGGCCTTTAACGACTCAAACGATCTGCCGGCGGTCTTTCGCAATGACTCAACAGCGTATTCCTACACCGACCCGAACAATTACGGGCTTTTCAAAGCCATGAGCGCTCCGGAAATTGCACTCAACTCAACGCCATCGACGGCGGACGGCGCTTCGGCGTCGCTCAGCGCGGTCGGCCGAGGTTTGGTCGCGATGAATATGGGATGGAAAGAGGGAACACTGCGAGTCATTGCCGGTGGCTGGGATTTCCAGCAGACGGTCAGCAACACTGGCGACGTAACCTGGTCGGAAACCGCAGACACGACGAATGGAGGAATTGCGCAGGTCGAGTTTTTCCTTAACGGAGCGAAAGTCGCTGAGGACAGCGGCGCCGGAACATATACAGCGACGACCGGTGCCCTGCGCGCAGGCCGGTATTCTCTCATTGCACGCGCGACGGACATCACCGGAAAATCGACGGATTCGTCGCCGCAAACTCTCGACGTTGGGACCGTTCGCGGCTGGGCCGTTGATTCTTCAGGTAACTGGAACGGCGCGGCGAACTGGTCGGGCGGAGTGCCTAACGGCGTCGGGCAGGCGGCTTATCTCGGCGAAGCGATTCACGCGAATCGAACAATCACCCTCGACGCTCAGCCGACTCTTACGACGCTGCAGTTTAATGATGACGATTCCTACTCCGTCGTGCCTTCAGGCTCGGTCGGGTTTACTCCCCGTATCACCTTCAATCGAACGGCCGGCAATGCGATGATCGAAAGCCGCGGCGCGGGGAATCATGCAATCGGTGTTGAAATACAACTGAGTAAATCACTCGATATCGTTCACGAGGGAACCGGCATACTTTCGATAACTGGCCGAATATTCAGCAACGGCAACGCCATTTATAAGCAGGGCGCCGGGACGTTGACGATTTCCGGCGAAATCACTTCAGGTGGCGGCGCCCTCAATGTGCAGGCTGGATTATTGAACCTCAACAGCAATGCCGGGGCATCGGGGGCAACTATGAGTGTCAATGTGAGCAATGGCGCGTCTGTTCGATTTAACTCAAACCAGGATCTCGCGGCGATTCATTTGACCGAGACTGCTTCGGCAGACGTTTTCGCAAACGGCGCGAGAGTTGTGCGTACTGGTGCTTTGAGCATTGCGACAGGTGCGAAATTTGATCTGGCCGACAACGACTTGCTTTTGACTCCCTCTGCTTTCGCCGACGTCAATGAGCTGCGGGCGATGGTTCTGAGCGGGCGAGGCGGGTCGGGATTCGGCATGGCAACATGGGCGGGTTTTGGCGGGATCAATAGCAGCAGTGCTGCTTCGGATCAGTTCAGCGTTTCGATCGGCTACGCGAAGAATGATCTCCTTCCGCTGGGGTCCATCACGCAGGTCAACGGCATTGGCATTGGCGCAGGCGATTACATCGTCCGGTTCACCCGCGCGGCGGACGCCACGCTTGATGGAATTGTGAACGATGATGATGTGACCGTGGTTGGCGCTTTTTACGATGGTGGGATCCAGACCGGTCGCCACTGGTTCCAAGGCGACTTCGACTACGATGGCGTAGTCGGTGATGATGATGTCACGCTTCTGGGCGCACTTTACAACCCGTCGGCGACACCGATTGATCTCAGCCAACTGGCGGCGCTGTATGGCGAGGGCTTTGCCGCGGCGTTTCAACGCGGCATCGACTTGCGCGTTGGAGTCGTGCCCGAACCCGGCTTCATTGCGATCGCAACTGTCGGAATTCTCGGAATTGCTACTCGAAGGCGGCGGGCCGGTTCACCAGAATAGTTTGCTCAACAAGGCAATGCGGTCGCCCCGCCTATTACCCGTGATCGAGGTATGCCTGCTTGATCTGCTCGACGTATTTCGTCTGATCGCCGGCCCAGCGTTCGGTGGAGAAAATTTCCACCTCGTTCCAGCCTTTAAAGCCGGCCGCCTCTGCCCACCCGCGGATTGTGCGCAGGTCGATGCATCCTTCGCCCATCAGACCACGGTCGTTTAATAGATCACGGGTATTTACGCGCCAGTCGCATAAGTGTAATGCGAAAAGCGTTTTCATCTGCCCGGCCAGTGTGATTTCCTTTTGCAGGTCAGGGTCCCACCAGACATGGTAGACATCGCAGGCGATCCCGAGCATCGGGTGTCGTAGCGCTTCGCACACTGCGCGGGCCTGCGCCATGGTGTTGATTGCGCTGCGATCGGCGGAGTACATCGGATGCAACGGCTCAATCGCCAGTTTCACGCCATGCGACTCGGCCAGCGGAAGCAGTTTTTCTATACCATCGGCGATTTGCCTTCGCGCTTCTGCCAGCGGCATGCCAGGAATCGCTCCGCACACCAGCACAATCATCGGCGCCCCGATCGTCGCCGCTTGTTCGATGCAGAGCCGGTTGTCCTCAATCGCCGCCTGACGACCGGCCGAATCCGGCGCGGGAAAAAATCCGCTGCGAACCAGCGCTATGGTCTGCAGGCCGCTCGATCGCAGCAATTTGCCAGCCTCCTCAGCGCCGATGTCCTCAACGACGTTGCGCCATACCGTCAGGCCGCGAAGTCCGGCAGTCGCGTAGCCATCGATGCATTGCTGCAATGACCATGGCTTGTTGGTCATCGTGTGAATCGCCAGCCGTGAAAGGTCAACAAGCGGGGGGGCCGGGGCAAGTTTCGGCGCATCGCCCTTTTTGCCGCCTCTTTGTAATTTTGGGATGGTGTTTTTCTCAGGCAATTTGGACCCTCAAATCAATGGCGGAGAGGCGGTCGTCGATCGGACCGTGCTTAACGCTGTTACATGAAAATCGAAACGTCGGGCCAAAGAGCAATCCGTCGGATGAATGTCGGCGAACCTCATTTCAATTCGACGCCCCGACCCGTTCAATTCATTCAGATGGCTGGCACCTCGACCCACTTACCTTCGCGCCAGCTCTTCATTCCCAGCTCGGCAAGTTGGACGCCGCGCGCGCCTTCGCGGAGAGACCACCGGAATGGCTCGTTCAATGCGACATGGCGAAGGAACAGTTCCCATTGAATCTTGAAGGCGTTGTCGTATTCGATGTTATTGGGAACTTGCTGCCAGCTTTCGTAAAAATTGATCGGCTGCGGAATATCGGGGTTCCACACTGGCTTGGGTGTTTCGGCGGCGCTTTGCACGAAAACTTCTCGCAGCCCCGCAACGGCCGACCCATGCGTGCCATCGACCTGCACCGTCAGGAGGTCGTCGCGGCGCACGCGTGTACACCAGGAACTGTTAAATTGGCACACCAGTCCATTTTCGAGAACGAAGATCGCATAGGCTGAATCGTCAGCAGTTGCCTTGTACGGCTTGGCGCTTTCGTCGCGACGCTGATCGATGTCCGTATTGCCGTAAGCGACCATTCGCTTGACCGGCCCGAACAGGTTCGACAGTACGTATTCCCAGTGGCAGAACATATCGATCATGATGCCGCCACCGTCGTCGGCACGATAATTCCAGCTTGGCCGCTGCGCAGGCTGATCGGTGTCCATCCCCGTAAAGACCCAGTAGCCAAATTCGCCGCGAACGCTGAGCATCTTACCGAAGAATCCAAGGTCGCGGAGCATTGCTATCTTGCGAAAGCTGGGCAGCCAGAGCTTGTCCTGAACTACACCGTTTTTCAGCCCGGCGTCCTCACACAGTTTTGCCAGCCTCAAGGCCTCGGCGGTGGTGACGGCTGTGGGTTTTTCACAGTAGACGGCCTTCTTCGCCTTCACGGCCATCTCTACAAACTGCGCTCGTTGGAGCGTGCCGGATGCATCGAAGAAAATCTCATTGGCCGGGTCGTTAACGGCTTTGGCGACATCGGTCGTGTAGCGCGAGACGCCATGTTGGCGGGCGAGCGCCGCCAGCTTGTTTTCATTTCGGCCTGTCAGGATTGGATCCGGCATCAGTGTCAGATCATCGCTGACCTTCACGCCGCCCTGTTTGATGATCGCCAGGATTGATCGAACCAGATGCTGGTTGGTCCCCATCCGCCCGGTGACCCCATTCATCACAATGCCGATCTTGCGTACTTGCACAGACGTACTCCTGCTGCCCACGCTTCCTGCGCGGTGGTTGAGGGATGAATTGCCCGAAATCAGAAGCCCGAGCCTGCCACTATATCGAAGTGACGGACCTAATTAAAGTTGCTTACAGGTAAGGTAAAGCCCGATTGATACTGCCGCGACGCCGCAACGGGCCGGACATGGTCACGCCGCTTGCAACGTGGCAAGATCCGCGCCAAGTCGTGTCGAGGGAGCCTCGCAATAAGTTGAAACTCAGCCGATAGGCATGCGTCACCCGCAACGGCCGGCCAACGTCACTGAATCGTGGTGACGTATGGCAGAAGCGCCATGAATCGGGCGCGCTTGATCGCAGTGGCAAGCATCCGCTGTTCCATTGCATCAGCGCTGGTGCGCTTGCGCGAGAGAATCTTGCCGTTCCCGCTGATCATCTTCCGAAGCGATTCAGTGTCCTTGTAATCGATGTAGACCTTGCCCGAAGCGCTGGTGCGGGTGACCTTGATCTTCGGACGGCTGAAAGTCTGGAATTTCTCGGCCCGGTCGCCCCGGGGTTCGCGTTCAAAACGTGCCATTGCTGAATACTCCGCTGACTAAGTCAAAAACAATAGAGCGCGGCAATATACCCGCAATCCCGAGCATTGCAATTGCGCCTGAATCGCCAAAAAACGGTTCATGCCGAACATTCCGCGCGCAGCACCGATCAGCCGCCGACATCGCCCGAGTTGATGAATCCGAAATCGGTGACCTCGGGCGTATCGTGATTGGGGTTGAAAACGTCCAGCCCAAGCCCGCCGGTGATGGTGTCAGTTCCTGGGCCGCCGTTCAGGTAATCCACGCCGCCGTTGCCAAAAAGTTTATCATTGCCCTCAAAGCCGCGTAGCTGGTCATCGCCAGCAAAGCCTTTGATGACATCATTCCCGGCGTTGCCATCAAGCGTGTCGTCGCCCGCGCCGCCGAAGACCATGTCATTGCCATCGCCGCCAATGATGGTGTCGTTGCCTGCCTGACCCGCCAGGATGTCGTTTCCTGTTCCGCCGGAGATGTAATCGTCGCCAGAGCCGCCCGAAACTCGATCGTTTCCGGCCCGGGCGAAAATTCGGTCGTCGCCCGCTCCGCCGTATAGGCTGTCATTTCCACTGGCGCTGACAATCCGGTCATCACCCGAGCCACCGTTGATGAATGCACGCGCGGTGAAGGGCGCCGAGGCCTGATCCAGCTCGATGTTGTCGTTGCCGGCCAATCCCAGAATTTTGATCTTGCTCGCAGGTATGCTGAACACCTCTGTGTCTTGGTTGTTGATGCGAACACTGATGCGGTTGTTTTCGAGCGCCTTGAGGATAATCCGATCCGCGCCGGCGCTTCCGGTGACAAGTAATACACCGTTCGCGAGGGAGGCTGAAAACATCCGACGCGTCTCAAGTGCCTCGATGGCCGCTTCAGTTTTTACCAGATTCATAAGCCCTTACCTTTTCAAAGAAGTGTAAAGCACACGGCGTGCGCATGCACATCCTATGCCTGCGGAGCGGCCTTCGGCAAATGACGCCGCTGCAAGTCGCGGCCACCTCCGCTGAATCGGCAAAATTCACCGCCCCGACTTGCAAAAGAGTGTGCGCGGCGCGAGTTAGGTGGCGAGTTGCGGTTCGGTTTTTGCAATCGCGACGGCGTGGGACGACGGGTGGAGCATACCGTGCCGGATAATCTCCAACCGGCGGGCAACTTCGCTCATGTCGGCCGGCCGTTTGGCAGGATTTGAACGTACGCATTCCATCACAAGGTTCGACAGCGGCGCTGGAACACGTTCGTCGAGCTGGTGCGGCGATGCGATGGTATTGTCGAGCAGGAAGCTGTTTTCAGATTTGTCGAGCTTGAACAGCGTTGGAATCGTCTTGCCGGTAAGAACCCAGTAAAGCGTGGCGCCAAAGTTGAAAACATCGGTGCGCACTGTAACGGCGTCCCGCCGGACCTGCTCGGGCGCGATGTAATCCGGTGTGCCCTGGATACGCTCCTTGATTGTGCCGACTTTGCATGCCTGACCAAAGTCGATCACTTTCACCGCAGACGAGCTACCAAGGAGGATGTTGTTCGGCTTGAGATCGCAGTGTACATAGCCGGCCGAATGCATTGATGCCAGCGCTTCGGCGACTTTGGCGAAACATTCGACCGCGGAAATCGGTGTTTCCGGCCGATACGCGTCGAGCGGCGCGCCGTCAAACAGCTCCATCACCAAGGCCGCCTCGGTCGGCTTATGCAAAAAGGCGCGGTCGTCTTTCATTGCCAGGCTCTTGCGCAGCCCGGCGTGCACAAAGTGCCGGCTGATTTCAAATTCGTTTACCAATTGGTCGAGAAAGCGGGCGTCCTTTTCGGTGCGCTTTACGACGTGCTTCAGTGCGTAGAGCTGGCGTGTCTGCGCTTCCGCGACGACATAAATTAGCGATCCAGCGCCCTCGCCAATGAAGTCTATTACGTCGTAACCGAAGATGGCCTTTGGCAACTCGGATGATCGAAATGTGTGCGCGGCCTGGCCCGCTGGCCGCCGGGCGGACGCACCTATACTGGATGCAAAAAACATATCGCACTCAATCCCCGAAATGTGCGGTCGGACGTTCAACCATCGGCAACCACGGCTCGCCCGCACAAATTCGCGGGCTGCGCCATTTCCTACTCCTATGACGCTAAAACGTGGCCAACGTCGCAAACATTCCGGGAAAAATCTTTTATTCGCCCTTTTCACCGGATACGGGTTATCGGCCCCAAATCCGTAGAAGTGAAGTGATCAATCATGGCAATCACCCGGGCATTGCCAGAAATGATGGTTTGGCTCCGTCGCCTCGGCCTATTTTTTCCAGACCTTGGATTTGAAGTCCGCCAAGGCTTGTTTCAGGGCGGAGTCGATTTCGGGGGTCAGTTCCTTCTTCTCGGCGAGATTGCGCCGCACGTCGGCGCCGCCGGTTTCCATGTACTGAAGCATGGCGGTCTGAAATTCCGCGACGCGCGCCACAGGCACATCGTCCACAAATCCCTGTGTGCCGGCGTAGACGACGATTACTTCCTCGTCAACTGTGAGCGGCTTGTACTGGGGCTGTTTCAATAGCTCGACAAGGCGGGCGCCGCGATCAAGCTGGCGCTGGGTCGCCTTGTCCAGTTCGGTGCCAAGCTGGGCGAACGCCTCAAGCTCGCGATAGGCGGCCAGATCGAGCTTGAGCGACCCGGAGATCTTTTTCATCGCTTTGGTCTGAGCGTTGCCGCCCACACGGCTAACGCTGATGCCGACATTCACGGCCGGGCGCACGCCGGCGAAGAACAAATCAGGTTCGAGATAGATCTGTCCGTCAGTAATACTGATGACATTTGTCGGGATGTATGCCGAGACTTCGCCTTCCTGAGTCTCAATGACGGGAAGGGCGGTGAGCGATCCGCCGCCGTTTGCGTCTGAAAGCTTCACGGCGCGCTCGAGCAGGCGGGAATGCAAGTAAAATACGTCGCCCGGATACGCCTCGCGGCCGGGCGGCCGGCGAAGCAGCAGCGAAAGCTGGCGATAAGCGGTGGCCTGCTTGCTCAAGTCATCGTACACGCACAGCGTGTGCTGGCCTTTCCACATGAAATATTCGGCCATTGCGCAGCCGGCGTATGGTGCGATGTACTGAAGCGGCGCCGGGTCTGCGGCGCTGGCGATAACGACAGTGGTGTATTCCATCGCGCCGTTGGCGCGAAGCACTTCGACGATGCTGGCGACGGTCGATTCCTTCTGGCCGATGGCGACGTAAAAGCATTTTACGCCGGTGCCTTTCTGATTGAGGATCGTGTCAACCGCAATGGCGGTTTTTCCGGTTTTGCGGTCGCCGATGATGAGTTCTCGCTGGCCGCGGCCGATGGGAATCATAGAGTCGATCGCCTTGATGCCCGTCTGCAGCGGCTCCTTCACCGGCTGGCGCTCGGCGATGCCGGGCGCTACGATGTCGAGTTTGCGGGTTTCGGTGGTAGCGATGGGCGGGCCGCCGTCGATTGCCTGGCCGAGCGGGTTGACGACGCGGCCAATCACCGCTTCACCAACGGGGACTTCGAGCAGGCGGCCGGTCGATTTCACCTGATCGCCTTCCTTGATTTCAAGATATCCGCCGAACACAACGGCGCCGATCGATTCTTCCTCGAGATTGAATACCTGCCCCATCGCGCCGGATTCAAATTCGAGCAGCTCGCCGGCCATGGCATTGCGCAGGCCGTAAATGCGGGCGATTCCGTCACCGACTTCGAGCACTGTTCCAACGTCCGCGACGTCAAGTTGCTTTTCGAAGTTGGCGATTTCCTGTTTTAGTACGCTGGTAATTTCTGCGGCATTGATGGCCATATCGGGTGCTCCGGTCGGGTATCTCTAATAAGCGCCAAACGGCCATGGCGGCCCGTTCGACAATGTGATTCATCGGGCGGCCGAGAGAAGCGATCGCTTCATTGCATTAAGCTGGCCGCGAACGCTGGCGTCGATCAGGCTGTCCTCCACGCGAAGGACCATTCCGCCAATAATCGAGTCGTCAATTTCCTGGGAGATGATCGGGGTTTTGCCCAGCGCCTTGCCGACCCGCTCACGAACTTCGTCAATTTGCTCGCCGGAAAGTTCACTGGCGACTGTGACAGCGACATTCACCTGCCCAAGTTGGCGGGCTAATTGCTGGCGATAAGCTTCGGCGAGGTCGCCCAGGTCGGCGATGCGCCCGTGTTGATTGACGACCAGCAGAAAATTCATCAACAGCTCGGTCGCCTGCCCGCGAAAGGCCCGTTCGAGCAAATCGCGGCGCTGCCGGGCGCTGATGGCGGGATCGCGCAGCAGCGTCGCAAATTGAGGCAGACTCTCGAGCAATTGCTTTACAGCGGCGAGGTCTTCACCGGTGGATTCGGCCAAGTTCTGGTCGTTGGCAAGCTCAAGCAGTGCCCGCGCGTATTTTCCGGCGACGGGATTGATTGTGGTCGTTTTCGGCATGGCGTAGGGTCGTCTGGTTCAGTTTTCGAGTATGCGAGATAATTCAGGTCCAGCGCGACGGATTGGCCGCCTGAAGCTGTTCGAGACTGCTGCGAACAAGATCCTGCTGATCCTGGGCATTCAGGTTCCGTCGAAGGATTTTCTCGGCAATACTTGTCGATAGCTCGGCGGTCTGTGCGTAGATC
>JBBQCK010000057.1:0-9416 GCA_038318605.1 Tepidisphaerales bacterium
CACCGCGCCCAAACCAGGATAAAATATCCGCAGCAAGATGCGAAAGTAGACGCGCAGCAGCCGGCACTTCGTTACACGATCCATCCCGCCGCCGCCGCACAATCGGCGCCACCGCCCGGCCACTCTACCGCGCATATTCCACCGACCGCACCTCTCTTATCAATGTCACCTTGATCTCTCCCGGATAGGCCATCGTGTCCTCAATCTTCTTGGCGATGTCCCGCGCGATCTTGGCGCTAACCTTGTCGTCCACGGCCTTGGCGTCCACGATCACGCGCACCTCCCGGCCGGCCTGAATGGCATACGCCTGACGCACGCCTTCAAACTCGCGGGCAATGTCTTCAAGATCCGTAAGACGCTTGATGTACCGCTCAAGACTTTCTCGCCGCGCGCCCGGCCGGGCCGCGCTGATGGCATCGGCCGCCATCACCAGCATTGTGTATGGCGTGGTCGCGGGCACATCGCCGTGGTGGCCTTCGGCGGCGTTCAACACCGCCTCGGGCTCGTTGAGCTTTTTAAGAAAGTCCTTGCCGATCTGTGGATGGCCGCCCTCGGTTTCATGATCCATCGCCTTGCCGATGTCGTGCAGCAGGCCTGCCCGCCGGGCAAGGGTCGAATCCAGCCCAAGCTCGCCGGCCATCACCTGGCACAAATAGGCAACCTCAAGCGAATGCCGCAGCACGTTCTGTCCATAGCTGGTGCGGAATCCAAGCCGGCCGAGCAGCGGCAGCACGGGCTTGGGGATATTGGGCAGGTTTGCCTCCTGCACTGCCTCCCGGCCAATACGCAGCAATTCCTCGTCCATTTCCTTGGTCGTCTGCACCACAACCTCTTCGATACGCGCGGGGTGAATCCGGCCATCCTGAATTAGCTTGCTCAACGACAGCCGCGCGATCTCGCGCCGAACCGGATCGAAGCAGCTCACAACCACCACACCCGGCGTGTCGTCGATCACCACATCAACGCCCGTCGCCTTCTCAAACGATCGGATGTTCCGGCCCTCGCGCCCGATCACCCTGCCCTTCATGTCGTCGCTGGGAATCTCCACCGCGCTCACTGTGTGGTCGCAGGTCTGCTCCGCCGCATATCGTTGGATCGCCTGCAAAATAATCTGACGGCTCTTCTCGCGCGCCTCGTCCTGCGCCTGGTCGGTGATCCGCTGAATAAGCGCGCCCGCCTCGTGCTGGCACTCATTTTCGATGCGCTGCAGCAGCATTTCCTTCGCCTGCTCGCCCGTCAGGCCCGTCAGTTGCAGCAGCCGAGACCTCTGCTCAGTGAACAATTCATCGACCTGTTTTTCCTTGGTTTCAATCGTCTTTTCGCGGTTGTTGAGTTTGCCTTCCCGGCCGTCAAGATTGCGCTCCTTGACCGAAAGTGTGGATAGATTCTTGTCAAGAATATCCTCGCGCTTGGCCAGACGCTGTTCGGTATCTCGAATATCGCGCCGCTCTTTTTCGGTTTCATCCGCAAATCGCTTGCGAAGATCCTGCTCTTTCTCGCGCGCCTTCAGTTCGATTTCGCGGGCCGCCGTCGTCCCCGACTGGCGGGCCTCCTCGCGCAGCCGCTCGGCGTCCGCACGGGCGCTGCTGAGCACCCGCTTCGCAGACATCGTCAGGAGAAAATAGACCGCGCCTGCCCCGATAAGCAGTCCCAGCAAGGCCGTCAATGCATAATCCATGTCGCACGGGACCTCTGCGGCCGGCGCCGGAGCAACATCAACGAAAATGTCCCATGCGGAACATTTTGCGCCGACGAAATCCCAGCGGCAGACGCCGCGTTATGATTTCCGGCGGATGGAGTCAAGACAGGCAGGACGATCAATCGGCGGGACAGACCTTTGCCCCAAACGGGGCGGCGCGCGCAGCAGAATGGTTTCCGCCGGTCGGCCGCGAAGCCGCCGGCCAGGCCCACGCGATGAACGCACAGCCACCAGCATCAGTCTGGTTTGCGGCTGTCGAGCGGCCATGCTCGCCAGCAGCGCCGTCTGAACGATGCCCGCAAGCATCAATGCAAACAGCGCGGCCATCGCCACGGCCGGCAGGAGAAATTGGGCAGGCAGGGAAGCCAAGTTAACTCGCGCCTCAAACGCACAAATACGCGGTCTGTCCAGCGATGCAATCCACCCCTGCATCTTCCGATTTTTCGAATCTAAGCCTGTCAGCGCGCCGGCCATCCGCACATCCACCGCCGCGCCGCCGTTTTGCCTGCCATCTTCCGAAGCCACAACAGCTTACGGTTTTGGCACGCGCCACGGGTTCACATATTCTTCAAATAATAGCCCCCTCATCCACCCCACGCAACACCGCCGCCCGGATCGCGCCCCCTCGCGCCCTGCCGCGTCATCTGGGCGGCCGGCCGACAGGCTGCGGATTCCGCTGATTCGCCGCGTTTTCCCACCGCCCGGAAAATTCATTTGATTTTGCTTTAGCCCGCTGACATGGCGCTGTCACTGCATGCGCGTATACCCCTTTTATGAAACAGAACACCGCCTCAAACGCCATCGCCACGCGAGCCCGAGCCATGTCCGCCGACCGAAGCCAGGGTAAGCATCTGCGCTTCGTGCCGATCCGTGGACAATCGGCAATCGCGCCCAAGTACGAGCTTCTCCGGCCCGAGACGCTTGCGCGCGTAATCGTCACCGAGATCAGTGAAGCCGGATGCGTGGCGGAGCTGAGCGTGAAAAACCTGCTCGATGTGCCTGTGTTCCTGATGGACGGCCAGGAATTGATCGGCGCGAAGCAGAATCGGATTTTGAACACCGACGTGTTCGTGCCGCGCAAATCGAAGCTGAAGATCCCGGTGAGTTGCGTCGAGGCCGGCAGATGGGGATATGTCGGCGCGGCGTTTTCCGCCGGCAAGGCCGCCAGCCATCATGTGCGCGCCGCCAAGCTGCAGCGCGTGCATGAAAATCTGCGAAGTCGCGGCCAGCACGACGCCGACCAGGGTGCGGTGTGGGATGAGGTCGCGCAGTCGATCGCCCACGCCAACGTCAACAGCCCCACCAGCGCGCTTTCCGACGCATATACCGCACGGCATGAAGACTTGCAGCGTTTTCGCAATGACCTGCGCCTGCCGGATGTGGCGGTCGGCGTTGCTGTTTTCAGCGGCCAGCAATTTCAGGGGCTCGACCTGTTCGATCGGCATTCCACGTTGCAATTCTTCTGGGAGTCGATCGTGGACAGCTATGCCGTCGATCTGATGAACGAGCCCGTCGATCCGGCCAACCCCGCGACCGACGATGGCCGGGTCGTTCGCGACATGCTCGAACAGGCGGCCGGGGCGTCTTGGGAGCGATTTGATTCCCCCGGCCAGGGGAAGGAATGGCGCCTCAGCCACGGCGGCATCGCTGGCGCGGCGTTGGTCTGGAATGCCCGGGTCGTGCTTCATCTTCAGCTCTTTCCCGAAAGCACATCGCCAGAGCCGTCTGAGCCTCTCATCATCTATTGACGGCCAATCGGTTTCGGTGCCCAGGGGTCACCGCGGGTCTCCGGCGACGTTGCCGGAGGCCTGTTTGCGCGCTGAACGCCTTGCGGTTTAACGTCGGCGAACCGCGCGCCGAGCCGGGGATGTTTGATTTCCGAAGTACACCAACTGAAGCTTGTGTGGCGATGGATGCCGCTTTGGTATCGATGGTGGTGCAATACCCATGAAACAAGCCTCGCTGCGATTTTCCGGCGGACTGACCTGGTCGGCCGACTGGTCCGATCCGTCACGGCCGCCGGAGATTCATCTGCTCGATCCTCCGCCACGACTGAACGTGCCGATCGAATTTGCAGATGCCGTTGGCGATGCGCCGCACACCCGGCCAGCCGGTCAGACCGTGCGCCGTGGCGAAGGGCTTACTGCCGATCAACCGCTTTCAAGCGCGGCCGTTCTGGCGCCAGTAAACGGGCGCATTGTCGGGCAATCAACCGCCCTGCTAACCAATGGAAGGACCGTTCACTCGATCGAGCTTGAAACCGACTTCGACGATCCGGCCCTGCACCACGATCCGTTCGAGGCCGTCGCTGGCGCGCCGGACGCTGATTCAAAGGCGGACCCCGGCAGCGAATCACCAGTGAAGCCGTCACTCACACATTTCATTGAATCGTGCCGCATCGCGGGGATGAACGCGCGGCGGGTGGCGTCGCCTGATTTGATGGGGCAGTTGTTGGCGGCGATGACAAATCCGCCGGATTCGGTGATCTGTCTGATGCTCGACGCCGATCCGCCGCTGCGACCGGCAGCGCTGATCGGGCGGCGGCTTGCCCATCTGGTGACGGCAGGCGTGAAGGCGCTGGCGGACGCCGTGGATGCGCGCCGGCGGTGTATTGTCGTCGATGCGAGCGCGCCGCGCGGCTGGTGGAGCAACCTGGAACGCGACGCCGGCTCGGCGATCAGCGTACTGGCGATGCCGCATCGATATCCGCAGACCGACCCCTCGCTGGCGATCGATTCCCTGCTTGGGCGGCGCTGTCGGCCCGGCCGCCTTCCAACCGATGCGCGGGCGATCGTCATCGACGCGGCGACGGCATTGGCGCTCGGGCGGTTGTCGCTCCAGCGCGCGCCGATGCTTGAATCGATGCTTGCGATTCGCGACCACGCAACCGGCCGATCGTCGTACCTTCTTGCCCCGATTGGCATTCCGCTCCGGCACGTTCTCCACCGGCTCCAGCTTTCGCACGGCGAGGTGGACCTGCGCATCGGCGATCTGATGCGCGACATGGCGGCGGATGCGCAGACGGTGATTTCCGCGGGCGAGAACACACTACATGTGCTGCCGCGCCGGCAGAGGGTCGTCCCTGATCCGTGCATCCGTTGTGGCTGGTGCTACGAGGCCTGCCCCACCCGCGTGCAGCCGGCCGGCCTGCTGGAAGCCGCACAGCAATTCGACGCCGCACTCGCCGCCCACCACGGTTTGGACGGCTGCATCGAATGCGGCGTCTGCTCCGAAGTCTGCCCCTCGCGCCTGCCGCTTCTCCCGGCGATCCGAGGCCTGCGAAACAAACTCGGCGCGACAACAGCGGCATTGCCCGTAAGTCGGGGATGAAATGGATCGCGGTTGATGAAGAATCTCGCCTTAAGATGCACTCAGTTGCGAGACGGAGCCGTTCATGGGGGCCACGCGTTTGACCATGAGCCCATCCGATACACATAGGCGAAGCACCGCAGATTGGGATTCGAGATGGGAAACGCAAGAGCAGATGGGAAGAAAGGTCAACGCCTGGACGCAGAGGCGCGAATGGGCATCTGAAACGTGAAGACGTGAAACCGGCAGTGCTTCTTGAACCGCAACTGTCAACTCGCAGCTTCACCCCCCTACTGGCTGATGTTTCACCCCCTTGCAAAAGGCTTCGGTCGCCCCAGAATAGCCGGGCGAGGTGGGCGTTAAGGAACGCCTGTATTTCCCGCTGTTTTTTTATCAAAATTGAACTGCCGCCATGCGTAAACTGCTCGTCGCCAATCGCTCCGAGATTGCCATCCGTGTCTTTCGCGCGGCCACGGAATTGCAACTGCAGACCGTCGCGGTTTTTTCCTATGAGGACCGCTTCGCTCTGCATCGATTTAAGGCGGATGAATCGTATCTCATCGGCCCGGAGGCGGGCGGGGAGCCGGTCAAGAGCTACCTCAACATTCCGGCCATTATCGCCGTGGCGAAGGAACACGGGGTTGACGCGATTCATCCTGGGTATGGCTTTCTGTCGGAGAATGCGGAGTTTGCCGGAGCATGCGAGGAAAATGGGATCCAGTTTGTCGGGCCAACGGCGAAGCATCTGGAGATGTTTGGCGACAAGACGGCCGCCAAGCGGCTGGCGATAAAGGCGGGTGTTCCAACCATTCCGGGGACCGAAGGGGCGGTGTCGAAGCTCGACCAGGTGCGCAAGGCGGCCCGCGCGGTGGGCTATCCGATCATCATCAAGGCGAGCTTTGGGGGCGGCGGGCGCGGGATGCGCGTCGTGCGCAATGATGCAGAGCTGGAAGGCCGGCTGGCCGAGGCGCAGCGCGAGGCGGGGGCGGCGTTCGGGCGGGCGGAGGTTTTCATCGAGCGATATATTGGCCGGGCGAAGCACATTGAGGTGCAGATTCTCGGCGATGCGCACGGCAATCTTGTTCATCTGTGGGAGCGCGACTGTTCCGTGCAGCGGCGCCATCAGAAAGTCGTGGAGGTTGCGCCGAGTATCAACATTCCGCTGGCGATGCGGGAAAAGATTTGCGAGGCGGCGGTGGCGCTGTGCCGGCCGGTGGGATACAAGGCGGCGGGGACCGTCGAGTTTCTTTATGACTTGGATGCGGAGGAGTTTTTCTTCATCGAGGTCAATCCGCGAATTCAGGTCGAGCACACCGTCACGGAAATGGTGACGGGCGTCGATCTGGTCAAGTCGCAGATTCTGATCGCGCAGGGACATAAGCTGCACGAGGCGCCGCTGAACATTCCACGGCAGGAGCAGATCGAGACGCGCGGCGTTGCGGTGCAGTGCCGCATCACCACGGAAGACCCGGCCAACAATTTCATTCCCGACTATGGCCGCCTGGCGACGTACCGCTCGGCGGCGGGATTTGGCGTGCGGCTGGATGGCGGCAGCGCATTTGGCGGGGCTGTGATCACGCCGTTTTTCGATTCGCTGCTGGTGAAGCTCACCTGCTGGGGCACGACACTGGATGAGGCGGTGAAGCGCACGGATCGGGCACTGCGCGAATTTCGCATCCGCGGAATCAAGACCAACATTCCGTTTCTGGAAAACCTCATTGCCCACGAGCAATTCACCAGCGGTGCGGTGACGACGACGTTTATCGACAAAACGCCGGAGCTGTTTCGGTTCAAGCCGCGGCGCGATCGTGCGACCAAGATTTTGACGTATATCGGGGATGTGATCGTCAATGGCCGGCCGGATGTAAAGGCAAAGGTCGATCCACGGCGCGAATTGCGCGAGCCTGTTTCGCCACCGGTGGCACCCGGTGCGAAGCTGCCGCCGGGCACGCGCGACAAACTGAAGGAATTGGGGGCGGAGAAGTTTTGCCAGTGGGTGCGCAAGCAGCGCAAGCTGTTTTTCACTGATACGACGATGCGCGATGCGCATCAGTCATTGCTGGCGACGCGCGTGCGAACGCACGATCTGGTGCAGGTCGCCGATGCCGTGGCGCATCAGGCGGCAGGATTGTTCAGCCTGGAGATGTGGGGCGGCGCGACATTCGACACGACGATGCGCTTTTTGCAGGAAGACCCCTGGCGGCGGCTGGAACAGCTTCGCGCGCGTATCCCCAATATTCTCTTTCAGATGCTGCTGCGCGGCAGCAGCGCGGTGGGGTATGAAAACTTCGCCGACAATGTTGTTCGCGAATTCGTCAAGCTGGCCGCCGAGCGCGGCATCGACGTCTTTCGCATTTTTGATTCGCTGAACTGGACCGCCAACATGAAGGTGGCGATGGAGACGGTCGTCGAGGAAACCGACGCCATCTGCGAGGCCGCCATCTGCTACACCGGCGACATTCTCGATCCGCGGCGGACGAAATACTCCCTCGCCTACTACGTGAAGATGGCGAAGGAATTGGAAAAGATGGGGGCACATATCCTGGCGATCAAGGACATGGCCGGGCTTTGCAAGCCGTATGCAGCGCATGCCCTGGTGAAGGCGCTGCGGGACGAGGTGGGCTTGCCGATTCATTTTCACACGCACGACACCAGCGGCATCAATTCGGGGAGCGTTCTGCGGGCCGCGGATGCCGGCGTGGACATCGTGGACGCGGCACTGTCGGCCATGAGCGGAATGACGAGCCAGCCGTGTCTGAATTCGCTGGTGGCGACGCTGGCAAACACGCCGCGCGATCCGCGGATGGATCTCGATTCGCTCAATCGGCTGAGCAATTACTGGGAGGACGTACGCGAGTTGTATTACCCGTTTGAGGAGAACATCAAGTCGCCCAGCGCCGAGGTGTATCAGCACGAGATGCCAGGCGGCCAGTTCACCAATCTGCGGCAGCAGGCGTCGAGCCTTGGGCTGGGCAATCGCTGGCCGGAAATTTGCCGGGCCTACGCCGATGCCAATCAGCTTTTCGGCGACATCGTGAAAGTGACGCCATCCAGCAAGGTGGTCGGCGACATGGCGCTGTTCATGGTGTCGAACAATCTTCAGCCGGAGGATGTGCTGGCGCCGCAGCGGCCGTTGAGTTTTCCCAAGAGCGTCGTGGGGATGATGCAGGGGAACATCGGCCAACCCGAAGGAGGCTGGCCGAAGGTCCTGCAGCGGATGATTCTCGATGCGTCCAAGGCCGAGGCGCTGAAGGGCCGGCCGGGCACCCGGCTGCCGAAGGTCGATTTTGATGAGGTGAAAAAAGAGCTGACGGTCAAACTGCGGCGTGAGGCGACGCATCAGGACGCCGTGACCTACACGCTGTTCCCTCAGGTTTTCCTCGACTATCAGAAGTTCGTGCAGCAGCACGACGACACCAGCGTGATTCCGACGTCGGCGTTCTTTTACGGGCTGGAGCCGGGCGAAGAGATCAATGTCGAGATCGAGCCGGGCAAGCGTCTGATCATCCGGTATCTGACGACGGGCGAGGTCCATGAGGATGGCACGCGCACGGTTTTCTTCGAATTGAACGGCCAACCGCGCGAGGTCGTGGTCCCAGACCGCAGCCTTGAGGGGAAACTACACAAACACCCCAAGGCCGATCGCGACAATCCCAATCACATCGCGGCGTCGATGCCGGGCAAAATCGCCAGTGTCGGCGCGAAAAAGGGGCAGCAGCTCACGGCCGGCGAGCGGCTCCTGAGCATCGAGGCGATGAAAATGGAAACCGCCGTCTACATTCCGCGCGATGCGCGGGTTGAGGACATCCTCGTAAGCGCCGGCTCGCTGGTGGAGGCGGGCGATCTGCTGGTGATTTTAAGCAGCGAGGAGCCGCCGCAGGTTTTCAAGAAATAGCCGCGGGGCGCGTTTGCGGCTCGCCCGATGTGCATCTCATTTGCCGCGATTCAATCGCAGCAGGCTTTCAAGCTCCGATTTGTCCGTCAGGGCCTCGATCTCCACAAAGTATGTTTTTCGAGCGCCGGCTTTAAGGGTGTCGAGCAGGCCGCGGGCGCGATCCTTGTCCCGGCCATCGACGGTTCCGTTCATCGGCTCAAGCGCGCCGACATATTCGTGATTGCCCCAGTGCTGCCAGTTGCCCAGCCGCGGAAGCTGGCGCGCGCTGTAGCGTACTGAAACGCCAAGCCCCAGCCGCCGGTTCACCACACCCACGCGCACCATTCCGTCGCGGGCCGGGCGCGGAAAGGCATAGCCGACCACCGATTGCTCGCCGCGATATTCGTCGCCGGGGGCGGGCACGCTGCGGTAATCTTTGCCGCTCTGGAAGTATTGTTGCGAAGCGTCCGAGCCGGCCATTGCTTCGAAACGCGGCGAATCGAAACAGAACATGCTGCCTTCATCCAGAAGCGG
>JBBQCK010000058.1:0-9267 GCA_038318605.1 Tepidisphaerales bacterium
GCGCGATCAAGCGATCCGCGCTTAGGATCGGATTAACAAGCAAGCGAGCCGGGTGCCCAAAGCGCCCGGCTCGTTCTGCTTTCATTTGCCGCAGGGCTACCGCGGTTCCATAGCTTTTAGAAATCCCCTGGCCATCGAATAAACCGACTACTCCGATTCGCGCGTCGTGTCTTCGCCGCCCGGAAGCGTTACGCGGACATATTGAAGTTCCTTGACGCCCGCCAAGCCAAGCAATCGTGGCATCGATGAGCCTTGCCGCTGAATCCGCAGTACGTACTTTTCGCCTTTGGCCGGATAAAAATAAATACGGCACTGGTAATTAGCGGATTCCAGCAGCTTGTCCGAGTCGGCCAACTGCCGGCCGGATTCATCCTCGAGCGTCACGCTCGCATTTGCCCAAAGCGTATTTCCATAAACGTAAACAACGGCGTTGGGTACGCGGTGACTGATCGACTGGTAGTAAAGTAGTGCGATCGTCCCCATCGACATCAACGCCGTCAGCAGCACGAACAGCCGAATGACCATCGGCCGCTGTCGCAGCGGGACGCGCCGCGCCGCGGGCTGGGTGATGTCAACCGTAGTTTCGATTTCCGGCATGAAACCCTGCATTTCCCCGGCACGGGCTCGGCCAGTCCATTAGGCCGGCACGATAGATCGCGTACTCCCACGCTTCACCATGCCGCCCCGGCCCACAACATCGGCCGGCACGACGATGCTTAGTATAACTGATTTACTGGCGATGCCCCATCGGCGGCGCAGCTTTTTGCCATTGCGGCCACAACCGGCTTGTCGAACGTCCTGCCGCCCCGCCATCGGCGCCAGCACGGCGTTGCAAGATTGCCGCTTGCGGTTCTACGCTGTGGGTCCGCAGCGCTTTGCTGAACATGTCAATCGCTCTTTTGCAATTTCCAATGCGCGATCCGGAACTACGACGGGATTGGGCGGGTAAGAGCGGTACCCTTGCCTGAAAAGGCGGGTAGTCATTGGAGTTTCAAGAAAGGCCGTGGCGTGGGAGCACCTGAAGTCAGTTCGCCATTGTGCCATTCCAGCGCATTGGCATTGGGTCCAGCGCCTTGAATGTTCGCCGGCCGCCGCGGACGTTCTGCTCATTCGTCTGCTTGATTTTCGCCAAATACGCCTGGTATTCCGCCGTGCGCTGAAAGACCGCGCTGAATCCCCGCGTACCAACCACGCTGCACCACTTCGAGCTGCCGTTAAAATCCTTAAGTCGTTCGAGCGTGCAGCCGATGCCGGCCTGTCGCAGCGCGGCGGCGGCATCGTCGGCCATCTTTCTTTCACCTTCCGGGTAGCTCTGCATGACCACATAATTCAAGCCGATTTGCCGTTCATTGCTTTCGATGGAGATCGGCTGAGTAGGTGCCTGCACCGCCGAAAATGCCGGCGGCGTTGTGGTCATCGTACCGCCGCCCGGCGAATCCGTTTCGGCGGGCGGGTTATAGCGCGGCGCGGTTGCCAGATCGCCGACATTTGGCGAAACACTTCCCAGCCGCGGCTCACCGGTGTTACGGACGGCAAGCAGTGTGCTTCTGCCGCTGTTTGCCTGCCGGCCGACAAGAAACGCCATTGTCACAAGCACCACAAGGCCCACACCAACAATCATCCCGCTGATGTAACTCATACGAAGCGTGATTTCGTGCCGCGCCGCGTCGAACGACAAACTTACGCCTTCGACGCGTTCGCCGCTGGCCGACGCGCGCCGGCGCGCGGGCGGCAGGGGGGCTACAACCTGCCCCGATGCGCCGAGCCCCGGCGACAACGGCGTCGTGGCGACACTGGGTTCCGGCATCGGCGCCTGAAAATGCGGGCCGGCGTTGGGAGAGGGCGTCAGCGTTGGCACAACCGTCCCGCCGCTCGATGGGCTTGCGGCGCCAGTGAGCGCATTCGCTGCGACGCTTCTGCGCCCGTGCAGCTTGGATTTGAGGAAATTCGAGAGCGCCGAAAATCCACTCGGCGCTAGCTTTTCATAGCTCTGCGGGCGGGAAAGTACATCGAACAGCGCTGCGGGGTGTCTACCTCTGGCCATCCGTGGCCCCTTTCTCGAGAAGCTGAAAGACCGAGAGACTCATCCCATTCGACATCGACTGCCGAGCGGGCGAAGCTGGCAGAAAAGCGTCGCGAAAACAAAAATTTCCGCGCCGACTGTCCGGTCAGGCTCGATTTTACCGGACGATGCTCCGCATCGCCGGCACAAGCTGCGCCTCAGATTACGCAGGGCGCAATCCGCGGTCAAGCAAAATGCTTGCTCGTTCCGCCGGCTATTCTTTGGGAAAGTGCATTGGTGCGCTTATCTACCTAAGGCGCGACGTTCCAAAATAAAATGAGATTGGCCGGCCCAGCCATGCCAATTGTATGTTTGAGTATCCATGGAGCGGCCAAGCCTGAACCCAATGCTCGCCGACCTTGACGCCGAATCCGCGCGCCTGGACAAGGCTGACCGGTCGTGCGCTGGCCGCAATCCTATGTCGCTGGCCGGTGCTTTCGTTGCGAATATTGCTCGGCGGGCAGTTTGCTGCACGAGCCGGCTGTTGCTGGCGGATGTAGTCTTTTGGCGGCGGCGCCCCAAACTTCGCGACGAGATCGGGACGCCCACCAGCCGTTTTTTGCACGCCATACTCTATCGCCTAGCTTTCACCCCTGTGATTGTGGCGCTGTTTGCGGTGGCTGCTGTGTGGGTTGCCACGCATCCGCAGCGACTTTCCGCGGCAGAAGACCCATCAAATGAAGGAATCTATTTTGACGCGATCAACTTTGCGGCCGACGACAGCACACGACTCGAGGGCTGGCTTGTCCCGGTCGTCGATGAGCGGGCAATTCTCGCCGACCGCGACGAGGCATTGCGTCGGCGATATCCCGCGGTCATTCTCGCGCACGACTTTGGCATGAGCCGCCGGCAGATGTTACCGCTGGTGCGACCGTTGCACGATGCCGGCTTCGTTGTGCTGCTGGTCGGATTACGCGGCAGCGATGCCAGTGGCGCAGGCGGATCCACGTTCGGCCTGCGAGAATCGCACGACTTGCAGGCAGCCGTCGAGCTGATGCGCCGCCGCCCGTTCGTGGATGGCAACCGCCTCGCGCTGGTGGGCACCGGCAGCGGCGCCACCGCGGCACTGCTGGCCGCCGCGCGCGATCCGCGCATCGCCGCAGTTGTACTTGATCGGCTTCCGGCCGACTTCGACGCGCGGCTGAATGAGCAGGTCGGCCCGCGGCCGCCGTACCTCGGATTTCTGACGCCGTTATGCCGCTGGACGTTCGAATTGGCGTACAGCGTCGATCCGGATGAAGTGCAGGATGCACGAAAGGTCATGCTCGACGGCGCTCGGCCCGTGCTGTTGACCGGCGATGCGCCGCTCGCCGCCCCCATGCTTTCGCCGGATGGCTTGCGGCTGGGCGCCGAATTTTTGCGGCTGCATGTGGGCGATAACCAGGCGGCCCATCGCTGATTATCCGGGGAACAATTTTCGCCACTACCGGGGTCTCACGGTGTAACGCGGTCTTCCATCGATTCGATTGACGGCGAGGTGCGCACAGGCGGATTTGCCGCGCGGCGTGTTTCGGCGCTGTCTCGCCAGAGCTGCCGCAGGGAGGCAAGCAGACTGGCGCTGTTCACTTGGTGATAGACCGAATCGGCCGGAAGATTCGTCACAAGGCGTTTGTGCGCCAGAGCCAGGTTGTGATACGGCAGGCCGGGAAACAAATGATGCAGCGCATGATACGCCAGCCCGACCGGCGCCCAGACGCCGGTCAGGATCGGCCAGTTTGGATGATTGATCGAGTCGAGCAACTGCTCTATTAGCGTGTGCGGTTCATCGTTGTCGTGTCGATAGCGATGCGCCGCCAGCGTTCGCACAGCGTTGATGCCGACGACCATCGCCGCCATCGAGTACGCCTGAACCACCCACGACCAATGCAGAAGCCCAATCGCAACGAGGATCAATACTGTCAACAGATAAACGAAGCAGATGACTTCCTGAACGCGCCACACGCGCCATTCATCCGGCGTTGGAAGGGGGCGCTGATACCGTGGATCGATCACCAGCGCCGAGGCCGAGCGATGAATCCACTCGCGCGCCGGGCGGCATGTCCAGCACAGGGGCGTCAGGATCAGGAACCGAACGACTGTCAGTGCGGGAATCCAGAGACTGTTCACGACAAACATCACAATCGTCCACCAGGGGCCGCGCGCCAGCGGAAGATATTCGCCGTCGTGATGGGTGGCGTAATGCTTCGGCCGATGGTGCTCGAGGTGGGTGTAATAAAGGAAGCTGGGGATCAGCAGGGGGATGCCAGTTAGAATATTCCAGCCGATGCGAAACCGCTTGAACGCTCCGCTGCCGAGATGCACCAGCTCGTGCGTGAAGAGCGCCGCCCGATAGAAGGCGAGGCATGAAACCAAAAATGCCGCCGCCCGCCAGGCCGGGTGAAGGGTATGACGATGAGCAAGGAAAAACCCGCTGTATGCGATTGCGCTGGTAATGAGCAGGTCGGCCCAATAAATCGCGGGGCTTGGGGTGAATAGATCCTTCACCAGCACGCGCGCCTGCGCGACAAATGCGGCCTCGGGGCGCTGGGATTTTGCGACAAAACCTTCGGGCGAAACGCGGCTCGGCGTTCGTTCTGTGGGTGCGGCCGGAGTAAGTGGTGTTTCCATCGACATATCGGTATGCACTACTGCGCGGTTGGCCGCCAACGCGACGATCATACGCCACCCGGTTCAACAGGTCTTTTCGGTGGCATACATTTTTACAACCTGTTCCGCCATATCCTTTACCCGGGCGGCCAGTTCCGGCGGCTTCACGACATGGCAATGGGAGCCCATGCTCAGCACCCACCAGACGATCTCATCCAATCCATCCACCTTCGCTCGAAAGTTCAAAGAGCCGTCTTCGTCAAAGCGCGTCTCCTGCGTCCGGTGCCAGCGGGTCTCGGAGATGCCTTCGGCAAACGACTTGTCAAAAACCAACTCGACGTCAAACGCCTTCCCGCCGCGAATCATGCGCCAAGCATCGCCCAAATTGGATTCGAGCGAAAAATCATCGGGAATAAGGTAAGGCCGATCTGTGATTTTCACATCGGCAAAACGGCTGAGCTTGAGCGTTCGCACAGCTTTTCGCGTCTCATGATAGCCCACCACATACCAGGCGCGCTCGTTGAAAAATATCGCGTATGGCTTGAACAAAAACCACTGCTGATCGGCCTGCCCGCCCTTACGGTTGGCAGCCTGGGGTGCTTCGTAGAGGCAGTTTAAAACCCGGGAACGCGCGATCGACTGGCGTACTTTTTGATAAATATCGCTGTATCCGTCGCCACCAGTGGTTTGCGGAAGGCGGATCGTCAACCGGCCATTCAGGGGTTCAAGCTGGGAGCGCAATTGCTGCGGCAACTGCCCTCGAATCTTGGAGATCGCCATCGCGGCCGGCAGCGTAAAGGGTATCTGCTCGCCCGAGCGGTCGCTCGACAATGCGATCAGTGCGAGGGATTCCTCAAGCGTCAATTGAACCGGCTGCATGAATACATCGCGCCTGGCGCGGTAAGTTCCGGCATCTTTGTCAAACTCGATATTGAGGTCCACCTCGGCGAGCTTGATGATGTCGCGGTAGATGGTTCGCTCGGTGCAGTTGAGCTCCTGCGCCAGTCGCGTCGGCGTCCACCTGTCGCCGGACTGGGTGAGCGTGATAATCTTCAACATGCGATGAATGCATTTATAATTTGCTGCCAAACCCCTGCTCCCGGCCGACTTTTGGCCTGATGCGCGCGATAATTGTCCGCTGCATGAATGTGCAGGTGATTATAGCGAATTGCGCGGTGGGTTGAATTGGGATAGGGGTATTTGCCATTTTGCCTCGATTTCTTCTTGCGTTTTCGACGTACCGGACTAAATTGGCCGCGCTGGATGGCTGGCGCAATTGATTGCGCCTGCAAACATCTGGTTAAAAATCGTTTCGCGGCGGTGATGGAGTATCGCCTGCGAAGCGTGCGTCGGTGAGCCGCCGATTTTCTAATTGATGGCGACCTTCGCGACTTTACGAAAGGCATGGACGCCATGGCGAATCAGCGCCCGACGAGGCGAATCGCCCAACTCTGGCAGTTGCCCCTGCTGCTGCTTTCCCTCGGCCTCTTCGGGTTCGCGGGCTACCTCTTCATCGATCCGAAGCCTGGTCTGACCAAAGACCAAAAAATTGAAACCGCGGCCAAGCTGCTGCAAAACGGCCGGCCCACCGCCGCTATTGAGCAACTTAATTCCATCCTGCGCGAGGAAAAACTCGACGAGCCGCAGGAAGGCCGCATTCATCTGCTCATGGCCGAGTCCTTCGAAGCGGCCCAGATCGAAAAGAAGCTGAACATCGCCAGCAACCATGAGCAGATTATCAGCGAATCGCTCGAAGCGATGAAACCCGGCCGGCTGCGGCCCGAGGCGGAAATTTACCGTCGCATGGGAGACAGCTATGCAGCGCTTGACCGCCCCGCCGACGCGGAGCGCAGCTATCGCAAGGCGATGGAACTTGAACCGGATCGCTGGGTTTCACTTCAGCGCCACATCATCGAGTTGCAGCTTTCGCTTAATGACAACGCCGGCGCCCGGCAGTCGCTTGACGAATATCTGAACCGAAGCGAACTCGCCACGCGCGAGCGCGCCTGGGCGATGGGACAGAAGGCTCATGTGCTCGTCGAGTCGGGCGGCTTTGTCGAAGCCCGCACCATTTTGAATGAGGCGCTGCGGCTGCGGCCGGACGATGTTTCCGAATTGGGTCAGCTCAATTATTGGTTTGGCTATTGCGCGTGGAAGTTGCGTGACTATCCCGAGGCCGATCGATACCTGCGGCTCTCGCGCGATCAACTTACGGTAGCCAATCCGCTGGATGCCGACGCGGCGCTGCTGCTGGGGAAAATTCAGCAGGCGCGCGACGATCACCCTGCCGCCATTTCGTTTTTCGAAGTCGTCATTACCAGCCATCCCGATTCACCTTCAGCGCCGCTGGCGTGGCTTGGCCGGGGTGTGAGCCGGCTGGTGCTTGGGCAATTTGATGGTGGATTGACAGATTTACACTACGTCGTCCGGCGAATTGGCGGTCAGGACGCCACCCGCGACGCGCGGCGGGCGGCCACCCGCGACGAAACACTCGCCGCACTGCGTCGCGGATCGATGCTTCTTGCCGACAACGGAAACTACACCGGCGCCCTGGAACTGCTGGGGTACGAAGGCGAACTGGAAGCCTCGCCGGCGGCGGAATTTTTCACACGGCTTGCGCAGGTGCGCGAGCGACAGTCGGATCAGCTTGAATCAACAGTGGCGAATCTCAAACCCGCGGATCAGCAGCGCGCCGAGGAGCAGATTCGCAAGCTTCGCACGGAGGCGGGCGATGCGCGTGTTGCCTATGCCCGGGCGGTTGCGATTGCGGGCGACGATAAATCGGCCGCTCCGGCGCTCTGGCAGGCGGTGCAGTTGTACAACCGAGCCGGCGCGATACCGCGTGTGATAACAGCGCTCGAAATGTACTCCAGCGAACGGCCAAACGATCCGCAGACACCCGAAGCATTGCTGGAACTTGGTATGGCATATCAGGCGGCGGGGCAGTTCGACAAGGCGATTTCAACGTTTCAGCGAAATCAGTTTCGACATCCGACAAATCTATCGGCCGTTCGCTCGGCGGTTCCACTGGCTCGGGCCTATATGGCCAAAGGGCCGGACTATTACGCCAAAGCTGAATCGGCTCTGCGTGCGGTTGTTGAAAACAATCCGGTGACGACGCCCGACGCCGCGGAGTTTCGTGAAGCGCTTTTCGAGTTGGCGCAGTTGTATTATCGCAACGGCCGGTATGAAGAATCGATCGCGCGATTTGAGGAGTTCACCCAGCGGTATCCAAACGAAGATCGGACGGGCCAGCTTCTTTTCCACATGGCCGACGGCTATCGCAAGAGCGCTGCGCTGCTGGAGCAGAAAATCGCATCGATGCGCGCCAGCGAAAGCGTGCAGCAGGCTGCCGAAGCCGCCGAAGCCGGGCGGGCCCGCCGCGAGCGCCTGACAAAGGCCAAAGCACTTTATGACCGGGCCATTGAGGCATACAAAGCGCATCCGCCAGCGAATGACCTCGATCAGTTGTACGCCAAGATGAGCCACTTTTATCGTGCCGACTGCCTGTTTGATCTCGGCGACTACGTCGAGGCGATCAAGCTCTACGATTTTGCGGCCTTTCGCTATCAGGATGATGCGTCGGCGCTTGCAGCCTATGTGCAGATTGTGAACGCCAACGTACAGCTTGGGCGAATCGCTGAGGCGCAGGCCGCCAATGAGCGCGCGAAGTGGTTGCTGCGGCGCATGCCTCCTGAGACATTAAAAAACGGCTCGCTGGGCATGCCTTCAGACTATTGGGAAAAGTGGCTCAACTGGTCGAGCAACGCGAGGGTGTGGTGAACATGGCAACCGCCAAATCCATTCTCGCCGCATTAGCCGAGCAGGTGGATTGCTACCGGCGCCTGGCGCGGCTTGCGGCGATTCAGCACGAGTATGTACAGCAAAGTCAGACCGAGGCATTGCTCGATGTTCTGAACAAGCGGCAGGATGTGCTCAATCGAATCGGCGCGCTTGAACGGCAGGTTGGCCCGGCGAGGCGGCAATGGGGCGCGTTCATTGCCGATCTGGATGAATCAGCGCGCGAGGGTGCCGAGGCATTGCTTAAGGAAAGCCGGGCTTTGCTCGAGGAAATCACCTCGGCCGATCGCGATGATGCCATGGTGCTTCAACAGCGTAAATTGAATATCGGGCGGCAGATCGGACAGGCAACCGCGGCCAGGCATGTGAATCGAAGTTACGCCGCGACCGCGTACGCGGCGCCGGCGCGCGTTGGAACCGATGTGCGCCGCTAGAGATGTCGTGCAGGACCCGTGGCAAGAGCGGGTCGATGTTCGTGGAGTGTTGAAGATGAGTTCGGCCTTTGCGACTCAATCCGACCTGGCGATTGACCCGGTTCTGCCGGGGCGCGTCGATGCGCGCCGGGTGGAAGAGCTTGGCCGGATCATTATCGCCTACAGCGAAGTCACCGATAAGTTGCAGCAGTCGCACGAGATGCTTCAACGGCAGGTTGAAGCCCTTCGCGGCGAACTGAGCGAAAAAAACAAGCAGCTCGAACGCAGCAACCGTCTGGCGGCCCTTGGCGAAATGGCGGCCGGCATGGCCCACGAAATTCGCAATCCGCTCGGGGGCATCCAGCTTTATGCATCACTCCTGGCCAAGGACGTCGCCGATCGGCC
>JBBQCK010000059.1:0-9261 GCA_038318605.1 Tepidisphaerales bacterium
AGACGCGCGATCGCGTGTCTTCGGTGGAGAGTAGCCGTTCGGCGGAATCGCCGCTGCCTTCGAAGAACTGCATCGCCACCAGCGTCAACAGGCCGACGACGACCCCGATCACCAGGAATTTTCCCAGTCGCTTACGGAACAGAATTGCGACGCCGACAAGTGTCATCAGCGCTCCGCAACGGGAGCCGGTATATGCAAGCAGCACGAAAAGGATGGCGACGGTCAGTCCGAGGCCGGCGCGCAGTTTTTTGGTGGTCTCCGGAGAAGCCAGCAGGTAAAGGCAGGGGGGAATACAAAGCGCAATCAACACACCGGCGTGCTGCGGGTTGCCGGTCGTGGCAAAAAGGCGGCCCTGCGTGGTGATGGCCTGACGGTTGATGACGATCTGGAGACAGGTTCCCATGGCGAATATGACGCCGGAAAAGACGATGCCCCAAATCAGCCTTCGGGCGTCGGCGTAAGTTTGAAGCCAACGCGACAGCCCGACGCCCAACGCTAAGAACGTAAAGGCATACAAAGCCGCGCCAACCAGTCCGCGCTGGCCCCAGCCGGCAACGCTGAGCCGCAGCGAGATCACCATTTCAAAAAGAAAAAACATCGTTGCCGCCCTTAGCACGAGCTTTCGCCGCCAACCACGTTCGGCGGAGAAAAATGATGCGACCATCAGTAGGATCAGCATGCCGGCCGTCAGCCCGCGACCCTGGGCGCGAATCTGCTGAAGGGGGGTGAAAAGAATGTTTCGCACACCGAATTTTTCCTCCGGCGCAAAGCCGAGACTGGCGCACCAGAGCAGGAGTGGTAGGACAATCCACTTTACCCGGGGGGCGACGGCCATCGAAACGACGGCTACCGCGAAGGCGAACAATGCAAAGATCCCCACCGGCGAGAGGAGAAAATCGGTGAAATTGGTGAGCTGTCCTTCAGCGGACTGAATATTGATGTCCATTACACGCTCCACGCCGACAAGGCCACGCCAACATTATCGGCCAATCCGCCGATTCGGTGAAGCCAGAATGATAGGGAGTATCACGTCGCATAACCTGCATATTCAACGCCACCACAGAGATTCGGGAATATTCGACTTTCACTGGCGATCGGTCGGATAATGAATATGAAGCCGCGTCAATCTGCCATGCAGCCGCGAATCACCATTGTCACCCCTTCATTTAACCAGGGCCAGTTTCTGGAGGAGACGATCTGTTCGGTGCTCGAGCAGAATTATCCAAATCTCGAATACATCGTCGTGGATGGGGGCAGCAGCGACAACAGCGTTGAAATTATCCGTAAATATCAGCGGCATTTGGCTTGGTGGGTGAGCGAGCAGGATGGAGGGCAGTCGGCGGCGATCAACAAAGGCCTGTCGCGGGCGACCGGAGATTTGATGGGATACCTTAACAGTGACGATCTGCTGCTGGTCGGCGCACTGAATCGCGTAGAAGCCGCGTTTGAGTCGGGGGCGGCGTGGGCGACCGGAGGGCGGCATCAGATCGAGCAGGGGCAGGCCGATCGCGTTTTGCAGCCGAAGCGGTGGGCCAAACGCACGGAGTGGTTTTTCCAATGTCTCGCGTATCAGCCGTCTACGTTTTGGCGGGCGGATCTGTTTCGCAGGCTCGGGCCGTTTCGTCAGGATCTGCATTGTTCTTTCGACTACGAATACTGGATGCGGATTTTGTTTGCAGGCGGCGAATCGCCCGCGATCATTGACGAAAGTCTGTCGGCGCTGCGCTGGCATGATTCATCGAAGTCGAGCACACGCTGGAGGGAGTTCGATGGCGAGAACGAGATGGCGACGATGCCATATCTGCGATATTTGAACACGCGCGAATGGATCGGCATTCTGCCCTCATTGAATAAGTTGCGAGCGCGGAGGCGATGGGCAAGGGGGCTTCACATGGCGAGAGAGGGTCGGCGGCTGATGCGGCTGCGACATTCGGTGGAAGCATCCTGCATCTGGCCGCCATTTGCCTGCGGAAAATTTGCCCAGCGGGTGCGGCGGATGCTGGGGCGGCAGGCTGGCGCTTGATGGTGAGCCGTCAAGACGATGGATCCATGAGTCCATCCAGCAACATTCCCGCTCTTGCCGCCTCGGGTGCAATTTCAAATTTGAGTGGTTGGAACTTTTTGTGCCGCAGCCGGGGATATTCCGAACGTCCGTATAACGCGTCAGTGGGGCGTTACTGCGTAACCAGGCCCTCCATGCGGATGACCTCAAAATCCCGGCCGCGGACACGCTTCAATGTATCCAACGCCTCGTCGTCCCACTGGGGATCGGGGGCGCCGCTGAGAAACCAATCGCTGCCATTGTCGGCGACGATCATGCCGTAGTGTTTCAGCGCCGTGAGGACGACCTGTGCGTCCTTGGGGAATGGCTTGATGTCAAAGTCGGCCCGCAGGCGGACGCGCATGCCCATCGGCGGAAGGTTTTCATCCTCTGATTTGCTCGCAAAATGCCGCGCGGGCGGAAGATATGCCCTTCGGCTGCGCTGCACGGTGAAGCGCAAGGCATGAGTGATCTCGCCGCGATCGACAACCTCGTCGTGCCGCACCAGGCCCGGGAATACTGGTAGTCCGGCAGCGTCGGCGCTGGTCCACCCGGCCGGGCGAGGCTTGTTGACCTTCAGGTCGAAAATCGCGCCGCTTGAAGCGCGCCAGGAGCCGTCGGGATTCGGAAACGCGTGGAACAATTCGTACAAAATCCAGTTGTCTCGATCGAGCACGATCACATGGCGGTCGCCGTCGCTTTTGGCGCCTCCTTCAATCGGCGCGTTGGGTGGAATCGGATAAGGGCCGGGATCGGATTCGTTACCATAGTCGGTGAACTTGATGGCGACCCGTTCCTGATTCTGGCCGACGACGACATAGGGGATACCCATTGGGTTGCCCTGCCAGACGGTGCCAAAGTCGGGGTGAAGCGGCTTGTCGGCGCCGATGGATGCGATGATGGCGGCCGAGCGCGGATCGATGCCGAGCTTTGAAACATCCATGCGCCATGGATCGTTGTCTGGCATGACCTGCGCGCCGTTGAGCGCGCTGTTGATACCCAGCTCCGGGGCGAGTTTCTCAGATGGTGCGGTGCGCGGCGATGCAGATTCCGGGCGCTTGTCTGGCCGAGAGGCGGCCGAGCCTTTGGCAATCGCGAGAAGCAGGCAAACGGCAACGGCGGCAGCACCAACGACGCGGGCTTTTGACAGTACGGCGGGCGATGGTGAATTGATCCGGTTGTTCATCCTGCTCTACTCCATTTTGATGCCTGCCGACTGGCCGGTGGCAACGACGAAATCAGCTTGTGCCGCTGTCGATTACCGGACAATCGATTTGATATCGAATCCGGCCGCCGCACATCAGTGTCGGCGTTGCTGTTTTTATCGACTCGAAAACAGGTCGGTTTAACTTAAAACTCCGAATACCAGTCTATATTTCGCCGACATTCCCGGCCGCACCCGCAAAACGGGCTGCACATCGGTCCGCCGGCGGGGTCCATCGAAAAAAAGATTTAACATCACAACCGCCCGCCTATGATCCGGGTATTCATGAAAGAGCGAAGCCGCCATCGCCCGGCGGCTGTCGATGCCCGAAGTCTGTAAGAAAAAACAAATGCCTGTCGATTCCACCGAACCTGCCACAGCGTCCCCTCTGGAAAAAACGGAGGTGGGGAGCTATTTCGTCTCGAATTATCCGCCTTATTCGACATGGTCGAGCGATCATGTTCCGGCGGCGCTGGCGGCGCTGGACAAGCCAGCGACAGATTCCCGGCCTCTGGGGCTTTATCTGCACATTCCGTTTTGCCGAAAGCGATGTAAATTCTGCTACTTCCGCGTCTACACCGATAAAAACGCCAGCGACGTCGAAGTCTATCTGGAGTCGCTTGCTCGCGAGGTTGCGCTGTATGCCGACCGGGCGGCTTTAAAGGGGCGACAATTCGAATACGTTTACTTTGGCGGTGGCACGCCGTCGTTTCTCAGCGCCAAACAGCTTCATTCATTGATCGATCGGATTAACCGCCACTGGACCTGGTCGGCGGCGCGCGAGGTGACATTTGAATGCGAGCCGGGGACGTTGCAGAAGTCGAAGCTCGAGGCGATCAAGCAGATTGGCGTGACACGCCTGAGCCTGGGGGTGGAGCATTTTGACGACGAGGTTTTGCAGACCAATGGCCGCGCGCACAAATCACCGGAGATTTTTCGCGCATGGGATTGGATTCGCGAAGTGGGTTTTCGTCAGGTGAACATCGATCTGATTGCCGGGATGGTCGGGGACTCCGAACAGAAGTGGCGGGAGACCGTTGCGCGGGCGATAACGCTCGACGCGGATTCGGTGACCATCTATCAGATGGAAGTGCCGTTCAATTCGATCATCGCAAAGGAGTCGCTCCTTGCGTTGGCGGGTCCGCCGGTGGCCAACTGGGTGACCAAGCGCGCATGGGTAAAGTGGGCATTCGAGCAGTTTGAACAGGCCGGATATGAGGTATCCAGCGCTTATACGCTGGTGCGGCGGCAGCGACACGCAGGGTTTGTGTACCGCGACTCGCTGTGGCACGGGTCGGATCTGATCGGGGCCGGCGTCGCGAGTTTTTCGCATTTTGCCGGCGTGCACTATCAGAATTACGATACATGGGAGGCATATGTCGAGCATGTTTCGGAGGGAACGTTGCCGATTCATCGGGCGCTGCCGGTGACGCGCCGGCAGTTGTTAATCCGCGAGCTTATTCTGCAGCTCAAGACCGGGCACATCGATCCGGCATATTTTGAAGGGAAATTTGGCATCAGCGTCGCGAAGGAATTCGCCGACGCGCTGGCGACGTTGCGGGCGGATGGTTTTGTTGCCGCGAACAATGGCGATATACGCCTGAGTCGGGAGGGCCTGCTGCGGGTCGATTCACTGCTGCCGGCGTTTTACGAGCCGCAATACCGGGGGATCCGCTATACCTGATTCAAAGTCCAGTTTCGCCGCCCATGCGGCCGCGCCGCTGGCAGGCGCCAGAGAAGCGATTGACGAGTTATGCGGCGCACTGCCGGGGTATAGCCGCGCGATGGGGGGAGGGTGCGAAGTTGTTCGCGCGGAATCGTTGCCAGACGCGCCGCGGCGGCTGCTTGTCCATGAGCGGCACATGACGCTGGTGCTTGAGGAACATTGGCGATCGCCCATCGATTTGCATGTGATGGACTACCGTCAAGAGGGCAACGCCTACACGCGGAAGATCTTTCTCACCGCGGCTGGCCCGCACAGCCTAGAAAATGCAAATGAGGTGGAGCTGGGTGTGGTGCGTATTCGGCTCGATTTGCTTCAGCCGGCGGTGCGGGATGAGATTTTGCGGCGCAAATCCCCGCTGGGTGCGATATTGGTCAAGCACAATGTGATGCGCAGGATCGAGCCGCGCTGGTTTGTGCGGTTGCCGGCGCGATCGGAATTGATCGGCTGGTTCGATCAGCCGGCAGGTAGTGAGGCGTTTGGCCGGGTTGGCGTTATTCACTGCGATGGCGAACCGGCGATCGATCTGCTGGAAATCGTCACGCGCTGGTGAGCCGGCGCATATCATTCGAATAGTCATGAGCGAATACGATGTCATTGTGATCGGGGGCGGGCCGGCCGGTTCGACGGTGGGAAATCTGGTAGCGGCCGGTGGGCGGCGGGTTCTGGTGCTTGAGCGCAGTCGATTTCCGCGATTTCAGATCGGCGAATCGCTGATGCCCGAAACATATTGGATATTTGAGCGACTCGGCGTGCTGGACAAATTGCGGAACAGTCATTTCGTGAAGAAATATTCGGTGCAGTTTGTGACGCCAGGTGGCCGGGAATCGCAGCCGTTTTATTTTGACGAGGCGAATCCGCATCCATGTTCGCAGACGTGGCAGGTATTGCGAAGTGAATTCGATGACATGCTGCTTGGCGCCGCCGCCGAGCGCGGCGCGGAGGTTTGGCAGGAAGCCAACGTTACGGACGTATTGCTGGAAAAGTCCGATACTGATGACCTGCCCCGCGCGACGGGTGTAACGGTGCGGCGCAGGCACGCCGACAGCTCAACGAGCGTGCATGAGCTTCGCGCTCGTGTGGTGGTTGATGCCACTGGCATGGGCGCGATACTCAGTCGTAAATTGGGAATCCGAAAGCCTGATCCGAACTTGCGCAAGGCTGCCTATTACGCACATTACAAAGGCACCCGGCGCGATCCCGGCAAAAACGCCGGGGCAACGCTCGTGCTCGCAACGGCACAGGGAGACGGTTGGTTCTGGTACATCCCGCTGCCGAATGACATCGCTTCGATCGGTGTTGTCGGAGACATCGAGCGGCTGGTTACCGCCAACAAGGGCAATACACCCGAACAGATTCTCGAAGCCGAAATCGCCAACTGTCGCGGCCTTGATGACCGTATGCCAGGCGCGACACGCGTTTCGCCTGTGCATGTGTGCAGCGATTTTTCGTATCGCGCGACGCGGTGTGCCGGAGACGGCTGGGTGCTAACCGGCGATGCATTCGGGTTTCTTGATCCAATGTATTCGTCCGGTGTTTTTCTAGCGCTCAAGAGCGGCGAAATGGCGGCCGACGCCATTCTCGAAGCGCTCGATCGTAATGACACCTCGGCCGCGGCGCTCGGGCAGTGGGGCGATGAACTGAGCGGCGGCATGCAATCCATTCGCAAGCTCGTCTATGCTTTTTACACGCGGGGATTCAGCTTCGGGCAGTTTGTTCGCGGAAATCCACACCTGAAGAAGAACCTGACCGACCTGTTGATCGGCAACGTGTTCTACGATTCGGTGGATGACCTTTTCGATGTAATGGGAAAGACAATTCCGCTGCCGGAGAAAATGCCGCTCGAGCAGCCCGTTGGTGCGATTTAGCGTGGCGTTTTAATGCCGCGTGGCGCGTCGTCCCGCGACGGCTTCGTCGCGGTTACAATCGCCGTATGCTTCCGACATTCTCAATCACGCGGCGGGTGCTGTTTTCAGAGACCGATCTCGCGGGGGTTGTGCATTTCGCGCAGTACTTCCGAATGATGGAAGAGGTCGAGCACGCATTTTTCCGCTCGCTTGGGCTCAGTGTTTCCATGGAACATGAAGGCGTGCTGCTAGGCTGGCCTCGAGTCGCCTGCTCGTGCGATTTTAGCGGGCCGCTGCGGTTTGAAGATGAAGTGGAGTTGAAATTGAACGTGCGGCGCGTGGGGGGGAAGTCGTTGCAATACGAGGTGGATTTCATTCGGGAAGGGCAGAACACCGCCCGCGGCAAGCTGACCAGCGTCTGCGCGATCACCGGCGATGGGGGCTTTCGCGCGGTTGCGATACCGGACGAAATTCGCCGGCGGTTGTCGGGCGAAGAATCTGCCGGCTGATGTAAAACGTGAAGATGGGGCGATGCGCTAAGCCCTCATTCCGACTGCCATCGGGGGAACCCGTAACGAAAAAGGTTGCCGGTCGCGAACCGATGGCGTGGCGGAGTTCAACTGCATTGCATCATTGACTGACCGGCACTCCGCGCCGGGCGACGATGATGACGCCCTTCATGCCCGGGTGGTTGTCGCAGTAATAGGGGTATTCGCCCGGCTCATCGAATTTGTGAGAATACATCAGCCCCGCCGGCTCGTCGCCGTTTAGTCGCACATGCAGCGGCCCGGTTGGGGAGGCTGCTGATCCGGAGTAGATGGTGTGGTTGCCCTTTTCGGGATTCAGCCAAGTCACCGTGGTGCCGGCATTGATTTGCAGCTCGGCGGGTTGAAAAGTTCGGCCGACGATTGTGATGGTCGGGCCAACGGGCGTTGAATCATCCGGCTCGGCCGATGGCTTGGCCGCCTGTATGGATTTGTCTGCGGGGGCATTCTTGCATCCGCTGGCGGCGATGCAGATGCCGACCATTGATGCCAGCATGACCGTGAACCATCGCGTGTGTGAAATCATTGCGCACCTCTTTGAAAAATGAAGAACTGGCCGCGCTTCCGCCTAAGAAGGGGTTAGCCGATTGTGTTGCGCCTTGCGGAAGCCCGCAGCGCTGGCGCATCCTACCGTGCGGCGTCAACGCGCGTAAGAAAAAATCGCCCATGCAATAATCTCCATCTGAAAAACCGGGAGGATTGTGGCTGTACAATCTTGGCAGATGCGGCTTATAGTGTGTCCACATCAGTTTCGCCCGATGTGGCGTGACGTGGCGCGGCTGACGCCGCAAATGAAATTTCTTGATCTCGATGGACTCGCGGATATTGTAAAGCCAGTGGGTCATTTCTGTTTGACAACTCCTTACTCCCGGAGGTTCGCATGATCGGTTCACTTCGCAACGTGTTTGTGGCGGCGATGGTTTCTTCCCTCTTCATTGCAGCGGGCTGCAAAAATGGCGACGAGAAGAAGATGGACGACAAGGACAAGATGGCGGCGTCGCTCTACTCGCGCCTGGGCGGCGAGCCGGCGATCAAGGCTGTGGTCGATGATTTCGTTGGCCGAGCCGCGTCTGATCCGAAGGTAAACTTCACGCGCAAGGGCATCGCCGGTGCGGAATGGAACCCCTCGGCAGAAAACGTCGCGCATCTGAAGGCCAAGCTGGTTGAGTTCATCGACATGGCTTCCGGCGGCCCACAGAAATACACAGGCAAGGACATGAAGACCGCCCACAAGGGCATGAAGATCACCAGCGATGAGTTCGACGCGCTGGCGGCCGATCTCAAGGCGTCACTCGACAAGTTCAAAGTTCCGGCCAAGGAGCAGAGCGAACTGCTCGGTGCCGTGGCCGGCACGAAGGATCAGATTGTCGGTCAGTGATTTCCGCGCGATGCGGTAGCGCGATGTGCTGTTCGATAGTTGCGCCGCCCTGTCTGGTCCATGTGGCCGGCAGGGCGGCGTGTTTTTGCGCGCCCGTCGGCGTTACAGTAGCCGTATACCAATTTACGAAAGGCGCCAATGGAACCGACAGAAGAAGAGATCAAACGGGCATTCAAGGCATTCAAGAAGCGACTGAAAATCAACCAGCTCGACGATGAATCACGACTCGGCCACGGGCCGATGAGCGGCGGGTCAGGCAAGGGAAAGATCATGTCTATTCGCCCGCCGAGTGGATTTGCCCCGGAGGTGTGGCAGGCGCTGGTGCAGCGTGGGTTTCTGAAGCGAGACACGGTTGGGTTCTTCGAACTCATGCCGGGAAAATGACGATCCCAGCGCGCCGTATTTTGCCCGCTGCTGATTTCTGCTCCGCGCAATATTCGGCCGGTCGTGACCCTCAATCCAGCGAGCGCGCGCGATGCGTTTTCTGCTACGCGCCGCTTTCATGCCAATGGTCTCTGGGCCG
>JBBQCK010000060.1:0-9233 GCA_038318605.1 Tepidisphaerales bacterium
TGCCCGGCCTGTCAACGTGCATCACCGAAGCCTTTTATGTCACGCCGAACCATTTCCGCGACAAACTGCTCTCGATGCACGGCGCGGGATTCTCGATCCAGCCGACCTTCGACCAGTCGGCTTATTTCCGGTTTCACAACCAGAGCGATGACATTGCCAATCTCTACTTCGTCGGCGCGGGAACGCATCCCGGCGCGGGTATGCCGGGTGTGCTTTGCTCTGCCAAAGTGCTGGAGAACCTTCTGCCGATGGGTTAACGCCACGACAGGCCGTGAAAAAGAGCCGTACTTGTTGAGGATGGCGCGGTCATGCGCAGATGCTTGCGCCCCTCTGTATCGCCCCGCCGATTTCACCGTTCGCCCATAGTGCCACGACTATTGTCACTAAATGACATCAACAATGGTTGCCAGCTCGTCGAAATGAGCATCGCGCGCGTACAAAAGCAGCTTGTGCTGGACGGCAAGGGATGCGATCCAAAGGTCATTCGTCGGAATTGGAGTGCCGCGCTTGCGAAGGTGGTAATACAACTTTGCATATTGATGAGTGGTGCCGTCGTAAGCGTACAGGACACTGACGCCGGGCGCTTTCAGAAAGTGCGCCAATGCTTCGGTATTAAATTTAGCACGAGTCCCGACGGCAAAACCGGCGCGCAATTCCGCCACCACGACAAACGGCAGGAATACCTCATCTGCGCGTTCAATTGTCGAACGGACATCCTGGATCCCACGCGCAAGATCAGAATATCGATTCGTATCCAGTAGCAGTCTCACCGCCATAAGTTCTCATCTACCTGCTCGTGTGCCCTGCGCACTTCATCGACGGCAGGATCATCATCCCAGGTTCCCGCTACCGCCCCCAGGTCACGCTTGCGGGCGGCAGAGCCAATCGCTGACAACGCTTCGACCGCGATGTCGTTAACGCTTCGGCCGGACTCTCTCGCCTTCGCGTTAAGCGCGGCCTCTACTTCACTCGGAATATCGCGGATAGTCAGTTCCATGGCTTTATTTATTTTAACTTGTCATGAGGTTGATGTCCCCAAATCTTTTTATGCTTCGCGGGCGCCGCCCACGGAGTTTGCCGTACTGTCCTGTTTCCAAACGCTATGAATTCGCGACAAACCCGGTCGTGAATCAGCGGAATTGCAAATTTTTACGCGCCCTGGCCGGCCCGTTCGACCACCCTGGGCCAGGTCTTTTCAAATTCGCCCACCAGCGACTTGAACGCGGCCTTTTCGGCGTCGCGCCGCGCGCGGTCGGCGGTTTCGCCCGATTCCCAGACGTTGCTGGTGGTCTTGCGATGCTCATTGGCTTCCATGGCGGCGTAGATGAATCCGGTGCGCGTATCAATCAGCAGCGCCGAGGCCGCCACATGAACGTAGACCTGCTTCGTCGGCGCCAGCCCGAGCGTCACCACTGACAGCGCGACGGCCGAATCGTTATCGTGGAACGAGGTGTCGAATGTATACATCAGGACCATGTCCGCCTTGAGTCGCGCCGCAGCCTCGCAAAGTTGCCGATCGGACTGAAGATCGGAAGGTAAAAGCAGCGTGCTCAGCGTGATCAGCCCGCCAACCTGCGGCAGGGCCGAGACGCGCTGAATGTCGGCGTCATCCTCCACTTCCTTGACAGTTACGACCGAAAATCGGCCGCTTCCATACACGCCGCCTTCGCGCACTGTATTGTAATTGGAATATCCCGCCGCCTGCACGCGAACGACCGCAATCCCGGCAGGAAAGGCCGCGGCCGGCCGGGCCGAAAAACTCTCCTGCACTGTAGGGCTGCTGATCGCCGCCAAATTCGCTCGCCCCGCCGGCGGAACATAAGAAGCGCATCCAACCACCAACATCAGACCGAGCACGAACACAATTGATCTGTTTATCATCGCGGTTTCATCCTTCATGCGACGTTCAACGCACCAATGTCACGGGAACGAATCTAGCCCCGCCCACTGAGTGCTGCAATCAAAAACTGGCGGCGGCGACGGTCCTGGACGTATCGGCTCTGGGCATACTGCCGCGAAGCCGCTGACTATTTTGCGAGCGTCTCAACAATCCCCGCCATCAGCCGTGACGCGGTTTCCGGTGTGTAGCCGAAGATGCCGTCGATGGCGTTACCGACCAGGCCGACGCTCAGGTCTTCCGGACTGTAGATGACGGCAAGCCTTCCCTTCAGCGTGATGCCGCGCAGACGGGGGATTTTAATACTGCCGAGTCGCGCCAGCGCGAATGATCGATAAAGAATGGGCGGCAGCGGGCTGACCGCTGTGTAGATGGGGCTGTCGGCCGGCAAGGTTTGATTCAACTGATTCGCGTCGGCGCCGAAGATCAATTGCAGTTCCAGCTCGATCGCCGTCGCAAATTCGCGCGCCCCGCCGGTTGCGTCGATGATCAGCGTGCCGCCGCCGGCCACGAAATCGCGTAGCGCCGTCCGCTGTGCATCGTTGAATTTAACGTTCTTCGTTCCGGTCAGGTGGGCGATTTTGTACGGTGCCAGCCCGTCGGCCGTCAGCTTGCACGGCTCGGCCGACAACTCGATGCCGCGCGTGTTGTGCATCAATGTCGCAAAGCGGTCCCATCCGCCGGGCTCGGGGTTCCACAATCCGCCGTAATCGACCCTCGCGACTTTGACGACTTTCCCGGCCGGCTTTGATTCATCGCGCGTCAACAGATGTGTTTCTTGGCGATGTTTTGGGTTGCGCCGGTCGGTGGTGTATTGATAAAGATTCGCCAGTATTCCGAACGCTTCTTCGTGCCCGCCGGCGGTGCCGGTCTGCCAGAATCGCGCCGCATCCACCGTTGGCAGCAGTACCATCAGTTCGCGCGCGCCGTTGCTCAGACCTTGTACGCTTGCCGGATTGTGCCACGAGCGGCGGAGAAATTGGCCGCGCGTGTAGATCGGATGATCGGCCGGCAATTCGCGAAACTCATTCGGCGCAAACAGCTTCGCGCCGAGCTTGCGAAACGTATTGGCAAATGCCGTGCTGGCGCAGTCGGCGTTGCCGACGATCAATCCGCCGGACTCCACGAACTTTTTAAGCGTCGCTTCTTCCTTTGGGGAGAACGCGAGCAATTGATTCCCGGCGATGTAAAGAATCGGCGCATCCTGCAGGTCGCGCGATTCCGCGCCGTCGCTGCCCGACATGCCGCGCAGCGTAACGATCTGCCAGGATAGTTCGCGCTCTGCCTGCCGGCCGACCCATCGCGCGGCGTTGGCGGCGTCGCGCGGGCGCTGGTTCCAGTTGGCTTCGCGCGGCTTGTCGCCGCGCTGGTCGATGTAATATTGCAGCTTGCTCATCAGCAGGGGGCTTCGCCCCCGCGACAGAAACAGCATTCCAAAGCATGTGTCCTGAACAGTGTCGTTCCACGATCCATCGTGCAACTGAACCTCGATCAACTGCCGAGATCCGCGAGCGAACCAGTCGATGCCGACAAAATATTTGTATCCACTGGCCAGGCCGACCCGTTCAAGTCCATAAAGCGTGTAGAACGGCCATTCATTTTGCATATCGAATACCGCCGCCGAATGGTCGGCAATCCATTGCAGTCCGCGATCGATCGCGGCATTGCTCACGTTGCCGCGGCATTCACCCGGCGCGGTGTTGCGCGTGAAATCCTGGGTGATGAACAACGTCGCCACGCCGGCCGCCGTCATCGACGCCGTCTCCGGCATGGGTGTTTTAAACAGCGGCCCGTAGTTCCAGCCTCCATCGCTTCCCTGCGTGCCGAGCCAGGCGGTTTCAACATCGCGCCAATAGTCGCCCGGCACTTCGCCGCCCGCCTGCACCAGCGCCCACATGCCAAGCACGCCAAACTGCGAGCAGGAATGATCGAACCCCGGATCGGTTGCCGTATAGCGGTAAAAGCCCTTCCATTCCGGCTGGTTGCGGCAGTTTTCCAGCAGTAGCGCCACATCCTTGCGAATGGCAAGGTTCATCTCCTGCTGTTTTGCGCCAGGAAGATGCTGCCATATCTGCGCCCGCATCGCGATCGCATAGGTGCCGATCAGGTCGGCGTTTTTCAGCCAGGTGATCGCCTTGGCCAGTCGCGGCTCCTGCGGGCTTTCGCCCGCCACCAACAGGGTATAAACGCTCAGCGCCGTTAGCCCGCCCCACTGCGATGCATTCATCACATCTTCGATATTCACCCTGTTCTGCGCGTCGGGTTTGGGTTCGTCGGCGCGCTGTTTGACGCGTTCCCAGTTACCCTCGGGCGTTTGCAGGCTGTAGAGATATTTGCGCGCCTGCACCAGCGAATCATCGATCTGCTCGGCGCTGACGGGGCCGGTCGCTGCGGCGCTGGTGGCCGGCCGCTCCGTGAATGCGCCTTCCGGCACCGGCCCAGCCACGCGTTCCGGCGGCGCGGGTTGGGCTTGCGGCGGAGAAGGGGGCTGGGCCGGTGGCGACGGCGCCGTTGACAATGGGCCGGCCGGGATCGTCGGATTTCCGCCGGCCGGCGGCGCGCCGTTTCCTGAGTTATCGAGCGGATTTGCCGCGACGCGATTCAACTGGTAGCTGGTATTTCCTGTCGAAAAAATCAGCGCATCACCCTGCCGTGTCGCGGTAAACGGAAACGGTGCCCGCCCATCGTCGAATTGTCCCTTGATCGTGTCCCGATGGTCGGCGTCGATTATCGCGGACAGGACGTAGCGCGTTTCGCCGCTGGCAATTTCTCCCGAGAGCGAGCCCGCCTCGCCGGGACGAAGGGTGACGGTCACGCGTTCGTTGGCCCAGCGTCCGGTAAAATTTGCTGCGCCGGCAGGTGTGGGCGGCGCATTTTGCCCCGGTGCCGATGCCGGGCGGCGAAGCTGCGCCGGTGCGCCCGGTGCGTACCACATCACCACCGCCAGCATCACCAGCAGCAGCGCCAGGATGTTTCGTGGCGATGGGCACAAGTTCCCGGGCATTCGATGACGATTTTCAATCATCGTGGAGGTCTCTGATCGCATCGGCGGCGCAGTCTACCAGAATAGGCGCATCGGGCGGGAACTTCCGATAACCGACGATGAGGAGGCGCAAAATCCAACTGATCTTAAGGCGACGATTAATGCGGTCGATGCAGAGAGTGCGGCTGTAGGGTCGCAAGCGGCGTCGAAGGAATGTCCTGAAGCCCGCGATCGCCCTGCACCGCCTCTCGCGTCACCGGCCGAGCGGCTGGTGTGAATCGTCCGGCCCTGCCAGGGGCTAAGTGGATGAGAATCGGCGGCTCGCCCGCGAGTAGAAGTAATGTCGCCTTACCTCGGAGGTTCCCATGAAGGCGTTTAAGAACCTGGTTGTTCGTGTTGCGAAGGACGAGAACGGTGGCGAAGTGCTGGAATACGCACTGATCGCCGGTCTGATCGTGGTTGCCTGCATCGCCGTCATCGGCACTGTCGGCACCAAGGTCCTCGGCCGCTGGAATTCGCTGAACAGCTCGCTGTAAGCATTTCCTGAGTATCCGCGATGCACGATTCTCCCCCTTTGGGGGAAATGGTCGCGGAGAAGCATGGGCCTCGGGGCTGTTGTTTCGCTCCGCGCGGGTCCACCGCATCAGGGAAAGGCGTTTTGGGCTTTTGCCCCCGCGCCTGCCAGCAAGCCGTCGGCGAACACGCGCTATTGAGCCTCGGGGCCCGACACCGGATGGATTCATCCATTCGGTGCGGGCCCGGACGGCTTGGCGGCATCCATCAATGCCGCCTGCCGGCCACCCCGGCCAAAACGTCGTTCGCAATGTCACGTGTTTCGGATTGGGAGAATGTCATGCGTCATGCAATCAACGCCGCCCGCCGCGCCGCCCGCGTGCTGCGCGATGAGCAGGGCGGAGAAGTTATAGAATATGCCTTGATCCTCGGCCTCATCGTCGTCGGCGCGATCGCCGTCATCGGTGTGGTCGGCACCAAGGTTCTCGGACGATGGAATTCGGTGAATTCCACGCTCTGATCACCAAGCCACGCGATGCACAACGTCCTGACCGCCAACGTCGCCTATCACCTGTTCAACGCCGCGCCGCTCCTGGCAATGCTGGGAATCGCGGTATTCCAGGACGTGCGCACCCGGCGGATACGCAACTGGCTGACTGCCTCGATCTTTCTCTCCGGCATGGCCAGAGCGCTGGTGCCGGGCGGGCCGATCGGGTTCGGAGCAGCCTGGGCGGGCGTAGGTGTGGGCGTCCTGCTGTGTATTGGCCTGATACTAATAGGCGCATTGGGAGGCGGCGATCTGAAACTCGTCGCGGCCGCTGGCGCCTGGCTCGGTCCGATACCCATCATCGCCGTCTTCGCGGTTTCCGCGGTCGTGGCGATGACCATGGTGATCGTACACGCCTTTTTACGCCGTAGGCTGGGCGCGCTGGCGTTCAATACGCTGCTGCTCGGCTCGGAAATCGTCCGGCTTCGAAAAGTTGAAGAAGGTCAGTTAACGTCCGCCGGCGAAACGTTTAACAGCGTCGATCGCCCGCTGCCATTCGCCGTTCCCATGGCGATTGCCACGCTGCTCGTTTTGATCGGTGTGGGCATCTGCCGGCAAGGAATCGCATCATGAAGCTTAATATCCGCAGAAATCCGCGTAATGGTCGGCGTCCTGGCCTGCGCGGCGGCAACGCCGTGCTCGAAACCGCCCTGGTGCTGCCGGTACTGCTGTATCTGGCATTTGGCACCGTCGAATTCGGGCATTATTTCTTCGTGAAGCACACGCTCCAGGGTGCCGCTCGCGAAGGGGCCCGTCGCGCCATCGTCAGCGGCGCCGCCAACTCCGATGTGAATACATCGGTGCAGAACGCCATGTCGGCGGCCGGCTTCAGTACATCTGTATATACGGTCACAACCAGCCCGACGACGATCAGCAGCGCCGCCAGCGGCGTCAACGTCAGCGTGACGGTCTCCTGCAACTGGGGAACTGTCGGTGTGCGCCCGCTGGGGCTCATGAGCACAAGTAAGACCGTCACCGCCGTAGCGGTAATGCGCAAGGAATAGCCTGGAATATCGACCGGGCGCCAAAAATGCGCTGATACGCCAACAATGATTATCGAACCCGCGCCGGCCGCAACTGCCGCGCGGGTTCGCTCATTTTCGGACGTGGGGGCATTCCGAAAATTCCGCGAGTTTTTCACCTCATTCCACGCCGATGCAACACGGCCATGTGAAGGAACCGGCATTGCGCCGCGGATCTTTCGCCGGTCTGGCCCTTACGAAGTGCGCGGATCATCTAAACCGCGCAGTCGTTAGAGCCGACAAGACATGGCGGGATTGGTCGCCTCGGCGCGATGCGACATCCCGGATGAACCCGACACGGAGTTCGACATGAACATGAAAGTATGGCTGCCCCTGGTCCTCGCTCTCCTGATGGGAGGCGCGGCAATTGTCGTCGGTAAGAAGGTGCTCCTCGCCCAGCATGGCGGGGACCCCAATGCCGGCAAGTTCACCAAGGTCTATGTGGTACGCGAAGATGTCGAGCCGGGGCATGCCCTGGTCGAAGAGGACATCCGCCCCGCCAACCTGCCTAACGACAGCGTACCCCGTGCAGCGCTGACCACGCCCGCCGAACTGGTTGGCCGCGTCACCGCCCGCGTGGTGGTCGCCGGCAGCGCGGTGACGGAAGACGCGCTCACGCCGGCCGGCACCGCCGGCGGCCTGCAGGCGGTTGTTCCCGCCGGCATGCGCGCCCTGACGCTCGAAGTGAACGAGTACAACGGCATGACCAGGTTGCTGGTTCCCGGATCGCGCGTTGACGTCATGGGCACACTCCGCGACGACAAGACTGGCAACAGCTACACCCGTACGCTCGTCCCAGGGGCCAAGGTGCTGGCGGTCGGCAAGAAACTCGGCGCCGAGCAGCCCAAGGTCGAATCGACCGACGGCCAGCCGGTTGACAACAGCCCCGCCAAGAGCGTCACCATGCTCGTCAGTCCGCGCGATGCCGCCGCCATCGAGCTGGCGACCGATCGCGGCCGCACCCGCCTGGTTCTGCGCTCGCCGCAGGATGCCACCGAGCTCGCCGGGGCGTTTGTAGAAGGCATCACCGTCGCCGACCTGATCGGCGGCGCGAAGGATCCGCAGCCGGCCATCGCCGCAAATGTCAGCACGACACAGCCGGTCCGCACCGTTTCTTACAACCCGACGACCCGCCCGGCCGGGACCGCGATGCGTCACACCATCCGCGTTATTCGCGCCGGCGTCGAGTCGCAGATTCAGTTTGAAATGCCACGCGAGGAAGCCCGCCGCACCGACGGTTTCATGACCGGCGCTGATGTGCAGTGGGTCATTCCCGACACGGGCAGCCACTAACACGGACGTTCGTCAACCCGAAATACCGCCATACCCGGTAACGCATCAACCTACAGGAATCCTCTCATGGCTCTGGATCATTTCAACAACTCCGGCGAACCGAAAAATCCCAGTCCCCGCGAAACCCGCGAACTTCAGGGAGATGGCACAATGAACATTCAGTTTCCCGCCAGCAACGCCCGCCGCACGCGGCACGCTGACTGGTCGAACAGTCTGACCGCCAAAGGTCTGATCGTCGGCGCTGTGGCGCTGGGGCTCAGCCTTGTGGCGCTCGGTCATGGCAGCCCGGCGCCGGCCAATGCGCAGGAACCGGCCGACGCAGTGACCGCTGCCGCGGACGCAACCGACACCGACGCCGCCAAGGCCGACGCCAGCGACGAAACCGATTCGACCGCGGATATCGCGGGCGAGATGGATTCAACGCCCGCGCCGACCGCCCCGGTCGCCGCAGCCAACCCAGTCGCGCCGCCGGCCGCCAGGCCGCTCGCCGCGACACCGGTCTTCGCCGCGATTCCAACCGCTAATTCCGCCGCTCCCGCGGCCGGCCCGGCAATCGTGACCAACGGCCTGGGCTCTGATGGCGGCGTGCACGTGCTGGCCAACAAGTCGGTTGTGCTGGGCACCGCCAAGCCGATCGATCGGATCAGCGTCGGCGCGCCAGACATTGCTGATGTCAACGTCGTCAGCCCGACGAGCGTTTTGCTGACCGCGAAAAAGGCCGGCTCGACACAGTTGATCCTGTGGGATGCCAATGGCACCACGCAGTCGATCGACATCACCGTCGTGCTCGATCTGCCGACGCTGCAGGAGCAGCTCAAAACCAGCTTCCCCGGCGCCAAGATCGAGGCCGCCGCAGTGAATGGCGCCGTCGCGCTTCGCGGCCGGGTGCCCAATGTTCAGACCGCCGACCATGCCGTGAAGCTCGCCGAGCCGTTTGGCAAAGTGCTGAACTTCCTGGAAGTCTCCGGCGGCCAGCAG
>JBBQCK010000061.1:0-9226 GCA_038318605.1 Tepidisphaerales bacterium
CCATGAGCGCCGCGACCGTTGCGCGCCTGGCTAGCCATCCCAACATCGTCGCCATCAAGGAAGCCACCGGCGACATGAACATCGCCAGCGAAATCCGCGCATCGTGCGACATCACCCTGCTAAGCGGCGACGACTCGTTGACGCTGCCGATCATGTCGATCGGCGGCACGGGCGTAGTCAGCGTGCTCTCGAATCTGATCCCCGCCGAAATCACCAAATTGGCGAAACTTGCCGGCAGCGGCAAATTCGCCGAGGCAGAGGCGCTACATCGTCGGCTTTTTCCGTTGATGCGGGCCATGTTTCTCGACGGAAATCCCGCGGGAATCAAGTTCGCCATGCAGCGCGCCGGCCGGGATTCCGGTGAGTTGCGCCTGCCGCTTGTCGAAGCCAACGCCGAGACACAAAGCGCCATCGGAGCAAGAATGGACGCTATGCGTATCGACTAAGGTCGGCCTGGCCGCGCTCGACCTGCCTTTGCCCGCCAGCGCGTGGCGACGTCAATTTGAACCATGTCTCACCTTTGCGTTGCGATTTTCTTTCGCGATCCGGCCAGCGCCCGGCGCGACATCGCGCTCGCCGCGGAAAATGGCGCGGACATGGTGGAGTTGCGCCTCGACGACTGCACCGACGCGGAGTCATTTGCGGATGTCATTCGCGGCAGCACCTTGCCGATCATTGCAACATGCCGGCCAGCCTGGGAAGGCGGCCAGAGCACGCTCGACGATTCCGGCCGCGCGGATATCCTGCGCCACGCCGCCGCAGCCGGCGCTTCGATCATCGACATCGAACTGAAATCCACGTCCCGCTCCGCTTTGCCGGATGCAGAAGGCGAATCGCGCCCCCGGCTCATACTGAGTACCCATGATTTCGGCGGCCGGCCGGCCCGGCTGTACAACCTGCTGGCAGACCTGAACGCATCGGCCGGTGACATCGCCAAGCTCGTCTGGACCGCGCGCACCGTGCGCGACAACCTCGAAGCATTTGAAATCCTGCGTAACCGCCAGAAGCCGACAATCGCGCTCTGCATGGGCGAGGCGGGTTTCATCTCGCGAATTCTCGCGAAAAAATTCGGAGGATTTCTCAGCTTTGCAGCGCTCGACAACACAGGCGGCACCGCGCCGGGCCAGATTTCGCTGGCCGACATGAAACGCCTCTACCGCTGGGACGCCATCAATCTCGCAACACGCGTTTATGGCGTCGTCGGTTCGCCGGTTGCGCATTCAATGTCGCCGGCGATTCACAACGCCGCATTCGATCGTGTTGGCTTTGACGGCGTGTACGTCCCGCTCCTGGTCAACCCCGGCTACGAAAGCTTCAAGGCGTTCATGGAAAGCTTTCTGGCCATGGACACTCTGCATCTATCTGGCCTGAGCATCACGATACCGCATAAGGAAAATGCCCTGCGCTATTTGCAGGAGCGCCACGCCGATATTGACCCGCTGGCGGCGCGCATCGGCGCGATCAACACGATTGTGATGCAGCGAAAAGCTGGCGGAATATCACTTCGCGGGTTCAGCACGGATTATCCCGCCATACTCGACACAATCACCAGCGCCCTCGGGATCGAACGCGATGAGCTGCGCGGAATGGATGTCGCCGTACTCGGCGCCGGCGGCACGGGGCGCACGGCCGTCGCGGCGCTGGCGCATTGTGGGGCGGCCGTCACAATCTTCAATCGCACCATCGATCGCGCCGAAGCGCTGGCAAGCGAATTCAACTCAGCCGCTTCCCCGGTTCGCGCTGCGTCGATGAGCGAACTGACCGCCCGGCGATTTTCCGTCTGCATCAACTGCACTTCGGTCGGCATGCACCCGCTGGTTGATGCCAGTCCATTCGATGCCGGCGCGCCGCTGCTCGATTCCGGCACTTTGGTGTTCGATACTATTTATAACCCTCTCCGCACCCGGCTGCTCGAAACCTCGCAGGCCGCCGGCGCGAAGACCGTCAGCGGCATCGAAATGTTCATCCGGCAGGCGGTCGGCCAATTCGAAGCATGGACGAAACTACCCGCGCCGGCGGATGTGATGCGCAGCATTTTGCTCGATCGCCTCGGCGACAATGTGCGGCGATAGAAATTGCGGAACTCCTGACCTCGCCCCAATTGCAACGAAGCCTGCGCGATAAATCCGCGCAACGAGGTTACTATTTCAGCATGGCGGTCGATGACGAAATACTGGAGCGTGCCAAGGCTGGCCGTAGTGAACCCCTGCTTGCTCTGCTTATGGCCCACTACGCTGACGTGACGCGCATCGCATCCGCGTTGGCCGGGCGGGCAGATGTTGCGCGCGGCGTCGTGCGATTCGTCATGGCGCGATCGACCTATTCGCTCGCCAATTGGCGCGACGGTGAGCAGGCCGAGCGCTGGTTTACGCACCAGACGGTACTTGCCGCCCGCCGCGCCGCCCACCACAAACCACAGGCACAGGAAGATCTGCTCGCCGAAGGCGAAGCAGCCGATCTGGGCTATGTCGCCTTCATCCGTGCCGTGCGGCTACTGCCGGTTCAACAATCCGAGGCATTCATCCTGCACCATGGCCAACGCTGGGCAGCACGGAATCTGGCGATTGCGATGGATTGCTCCACAACCGCAGCCACCATGCATCTGAAGGCCGCCGAAGCCGCCGTCGGCACTGTCGCGGGCGAGACAATGCCTCGATATTGCAACCTACTCCATGCCGCCTATCAGGCACTCGCGGGCGACCCGGAATCCGGCCGAAACGACGTTCGCGCATGGATTCATCGCGCCAAACGCCCCCGCCGCATGAAACGGCTGGCGCTGCTCGTTTTGCTTCTGTTCGCCGCCGCCATCGGTGCGGTTTTATGGATGAGGGCACATTGAAGCTCCCGATTTGCGGAACCGTGCAGCATTCGCGGACGCGCGTAATACGCGCGGGGGTTTTTACCTCTACAGGCTAAGGCCTTATGATCGCGGCAACGTTCGGCGAATGACGCCGGGACTCGAATTGTTGCTTTTCTCACACAGCAAATCACGTCATTACGGAGCAGGCGCACATGGCTTACGGCGGACTGGACATCAGCGGCAAGGTTTGTCTCATCACTGGCGGCACCAGCGGCATTGGCCGGGCCATAGCGCTCGGGTATGCGCAGGCAGGCGCGAAGGTCGTCGCGGGCTCCACAAATCCTGATAAGGTCGAGGCGATCAAAAAAGAGCTTTCGCAGCATGGTGATCATCACGACGCCACGCCGATCAATGTCGCCGATGTCGAATCCGTGCGCGCCGCTGTTGATTTCACGTTGCAGAAATACGGCCGGATCGATGCCATGGTCAACGCTGCCGGCGTCATCAAGCGCCAGCCGACGCTTGAGTTTCCGCTGGAGGAGTGGGAGCGCATCATCCGAATCAATTTGACAGGCAACTTCATCATCTGCCAGGCCGTCGGCCGCGTGATGAAGGATCAGACCCCGGACGCCAAGGGAATGCGCGGTGCGATCGTCAATATCGCATCCTTGTCGAGCTTCATGGCGTTGGAAGGGGTCGCGGCGTATGGCTGTTCAAAGGCCGGCGTTGTCGCGCTGACCAAGTTCCTTGCAAATGACTGGGCGCAATATGGCATCCGCGTCAACGGCATCGCGCCCGGCGTTTTTCCGACGCCGCTCAATCGGCACCTCATTGAGGGCACCCCGCGCGGCGAATGGTTCAAAAAGCACACACCGGCCGGGCGATTCGGAGATGCCGACGAATTGGTGGGTGCGGCCATCTATCTCATCTCCCCAAGCGCCAGCTTCACCACCGGCGAAACGATCGCCGTCGATGGTGGATTTCTCGTCCGCGGCGTCGGGGGCTGAAAATGGACCGCTTATCGGACGGGTGGACGATAGAGGCCAATTGGCAGTGCGTTACGATCAAGCGGGCGGGCGCGGCCGGCAAATGGGTAAACTGCGGCGTCCCGAACGCCCACTTTGCGTCCATGCAACACAAGAGGCTCCAAACGGGGAATGCGGCCACGTTTCATCTCGCAAGGATTGCACCCTGAGATCGATATGACGGTTTGTGTTTTTCCTACAACCCCGACTAAGAAGGCCAGCCGCACCAGCAGCATCATTGCCGGTGCGGTGGTTTCCGCTCTGGCGGCATTTTCCGCGTCGGCCGACCTGCGCGATGACGTAGGCTACACCTATCTCGTCGATCATCACCTGCTGAAGTCCGACGGAGCGGGCATAAAAATTGCGCAGGTCGAAAGCTCCAACAACAGCGGCTCCTACGCCCCCGATTCCACAAGCAACGATTTCTCCGGCAAGACGATCGACAACCTCAGCGGCAGCGCGGCGTACAGCGCACATGCCACGATGGTGGGCAATCAAATTTACGGCCGCACCGACGGCTTGGCGCCGGGCGTGACGCGCATATCGGCCGTTAGTGAGGAGGATTTTGTCACGTCCCTCAGCCTGCGCACAGGCAACGTCGCGCAGGCGCCGCAGTCGCTGGCGGTTTCGGTCATCAACAATTCGTGGATCGGCGAGTTTGACACGGACGAACTGAATTACGACGCCGTCCGTCGGCTGGACTACGCCATCGCCCGCGACAACGTGGTGGTGGTCAGCGCCGTCAACAATGGCGCCGGCACGACAATTCCAAGTCTGTTGGCGCCGGCCTACAACGGCATTGCGGTTGGGGCGATCGACAGCAACAACGTGGTACTCAGCAGCAGCGGAACATTCACTTTCGATGGCGTCGCCGGCCGAAGCAAGCCCGACATCGTTGCCCCCGCCGCAAACACCAGCAACGCCACCGGCGCAGTCAGCGGCGCGGCCGCCTTGCTCATTGCCGAATCGCGGGCGCGATCTTTGCCGACCAACGCCCAGGCCATCAAAGCAATCCTCATGGCAGCCGCCGACCGCGGCGGCGGATGGCAGCGCGGCGCATCTGGTTCGGGCGACGACGGCGCTGCGCCGCTTGACTTCGCGCAGGGCGCCGGCAACCTTCGACTCGACAACGCCCATCGCGTGCTCAGCCTCGGCCAGCAGAAGCCCAACAATCCGGTCGCCCGCATCGGATGGGATACCCGCGCCATAAGTGATCCTGATTACGGCGTGAAGTACACCTTCACCACCAAAACCGATATCCCACAATTTTCGGCGGTGCTGACTTGGCGGCGGAAGATCAAGGGCATGGTCAACGGTGTCTTCGATCTCACCTCAACGTTGACGGACATGAAGCTCGTGCTCAATCGCAAGGCGGGCTCAAAGTGGAACCGCGTTTTCAAATCCGACAGCAAGGTCGATAACGTCGAGACAATCACGCTCGACGACCTGCAGACCGGCACCTACCAGCTCATCGTTTTCGGCAGCGCACCGGACAGTTACGCGCTGGCGTGGTATTCCAATTCGCGCGCCAGCGTCAATACGCTGCCGCCGATACCCGGCAACGGAGGTCCAAAGCAAGGGTTTGCAGCGGCCTACGGGCGCGGCACGGACGACGTGCGGGCGCTGTCGGCGAGCCTGAGCAGTCAATCCGTGCCGGAACCCGCGACGCTCGGCGTGCTGGCTGCCGGAATGATCTGTCTTGCCAGCCGGCGTCGCCGCCGATAGCAGTGCCTCATTCGATTTGCCGATATCGCGACGATGCACACCTAACCTCCGTCTTCCGCTACCGGGGAGGAGGGCCGGGGATGCGAGCACATCCGGCTATCCGGGCAGGTCAAGTAACATTACCTCATTTGCCGCGCTCGCGATGAGCTCCACCGATGCTTCATCGGAAATGCGCGCCTGATCGCCGCCGGAAAGCACCTTGCCGTTGACGTCAACGTCACCGGAGATCGCAAACAGATACGCCTTGCGTCCCGGCGCAAGCTCATGGAGCACGCGATCGCCAGCCGCAAGTGATGCGACGAAAATTGTCGCATCCTGATCGATCTTTAACGTGTCCGGGAGATTTCCACTGGAGACAATCGGCAGCATTTTGCCGGCCCGGGCGGCGGGATCGAACGGGCGCTGATCCCACCGCGGTTTGCTGCCAGCGGTGCGAGGCTTGATCCATAACTGAATCAGGCGAACCGGCTCGGTTGCGGAGTGGTTGTATTCCGCATGGGTGATTCCAGTGCCAGCCGACATCACCTGAGCCTCCCCAGCGAGAAGCGCTTCCTTATGGCCAAGGTCATCAGCGTGTTCGAGCGCGCCGTCGATTACCCAGGTGACGATTTCCATATCGCGATGCGGATGGGTGTCGAACCCGCCGCCACCCTTGATGATGTCGTCGTTGAAGACGCGCAGCGGTCCCCAGCCCATGTTGGCGGGGTCATGGTAGTGTCCAAAGGAAAAATGCCAGCGGGCCTGAAGCCAGCCAAAATCGCTGAAATGCCGCTGTTCGGATGGAATGATCTGAATCATCGGAAGCTCCTTCTTATATATGTTCAGACAATAGTTGTTTAAACAGTATTTGTCAAGGGCCGCTCGACGCATGGGCCGGCGGCGTCCCCGCTATGACCTTTTGCCCTCGCCGCTAAGATGCGCCCATGCCGGCCGTTGAGATGCTGGATATGCATAAACAGTTCGGGACGACGACGGCTCTGGCGGGAGCATCGCTGACGCTTCGCCCCGGCTCGATTCACGGCCTGCTCGGCGAAAACGGCGCGGGGAAAACAACGCTGATGAATGTTCTGATCGGGTTGGTCGCGCCGGACGCCGGGAAAATCAGCATCGACAGCCAAACCGTCTTGATCGGCTCTCCGCGAGATGCCATTCGCATGGGCATCGGCATGGTGCATCAGCATTTCATGCTCGCTGACGCATTCAGCGTGCTTGACAATGTGCTACTCGCGGACCGCAGGCAATCGGCCTGGCTCGATCGCACTTCCGCCCGCAAGCGGCTGATTCAACTGGCCGGAGAATTACAACTCGAGGTTGATCCCGGCGCCACCGCCGGTGCTTTGTCGGTGGGCATGCGGCAGCGCGTGGAGATTCTCAAGGCGCTCTGGCGCGATGCGCGCGTTCTCATCCTCGACGAGCCGACCGCGGTCCTCACACCCCAGGAAACCGAACAATTACTCGACGCCATGCGCCGGCTACGCGATTCCGGGCGCGTCATCGTTTTCATCAGCCATAAGCTGCGCGAAATCCGCGATGTATGCGATGAATTGACGATTCTTCGCCGCGGCCAGGTTGCGTGGTCCGGGCCGGCATCCGGTGAATCGGGCGATGCATTGGCTGCTCGCATGGTCGGGCTGCCAGTGGCATCCTTCAATCCGGTTGCCTGGCAAGTCAAAACACCCGACAGCGTCGAAGATCTGCAAACGCAGGCCGCTCCGCACGCGCTCGAACTACGCGGTGCCTGCGCGTACGGGCTTGATCCAATCTCATTGCACATCGGCGCTGAAATCCTCGGCATCGCCGGTGTCGATGGAAACGGCCAGCAGGCGCTCGCCGAACTCGTCAGCGGCCTGTTGCGCCCGCTTGGCGGCAATATTTTCCTTCTGGGCCGCGACATCACCCGACTGTCGGCCGCCCGGCGATTTGCCATGGGTCTGTCGCACATTCCAAACGATCGCCGGCGGGAAGGTCTCGTCGCGTCGATGAGCATCGCCGAAAATCTGGCGCTGAAATCATTCGCCAGGCGCCCCGCATCCCGGTTCGGCTTTCTACGCCCGCACGCTATCCAGAGACTGGCTGGCGAGATGATCACCCGCCACGATATCCGGGCTTCATCGCCCGAACAGCCGGCCGGTACGCTCAGCGGCGGCAATGCCCAGAAAGTCATTCTCGCCCGCGAGCTGTCCCTTCGGCAGCCCGCCCTCGTCGTCGCGATGAATCCGACGCGCGGCCTCGACCTGTCCGCCACGCGATTCGTTCATGAGCAGCTTCGCGCCCATCGCACCTGCGGCTGCGGCATACTTCTAATCAGCAGCGAACTCGACGAACTGCTGGCACTGAGCGATCGCATCGCCGTGCTCTATCGCGGTCGGCTTACGATGAGCGGATTTCCAAATGAAGACGCGGCCCGCATCGGCCGGCTCATGGCGGGCATTTTATGACCGGTGGCGACGCATCGACCGCCACACCTCTGCCAGCGCGGCGGATCCCCCGCGCGGCCGCACCGGCGCTGGCAGCGCTCACCTGCTGCGCGTTGGCGCTGGGGGCGCTTTCGATCATGGGATACGACATCCGCGCGGTGTTGCGCGTCATCTGGCAAAAAGCGATTTTGCCCGGCGAGGAATATCGCCGCTGGGCGCGCACCCTTGCTGATGCCACGCCGATTCTCCTCACCGGACTGGCGGTGATGGTCGCCTTTCGCACGTCCGCGCTGAATATCGGTGCGCAAGGCCAATACATCGCCGGCGCGATTTGCGCCGCCGCCATTGCAACGCGCCTGCCTTTGCCAGCAAGCCGCGGCGCTTCAATTGCGATGATACTGATCGCATCGATCGTCGGCGGCGCGGCCTGGGCAGCGCTGGCGTCCCTGCTCGAGCTTTGGCGCAAGGTGCCGCTGGTGTTGAGCACGCTGCTGCTCAATTTTATTGCGGGTCAATTGCTTGTTGTGCTGCTGACCGGGCCGCTACGCGCACCGGGTGGCGTGTTGCGCACCGAATTACTTCCCGCCCATCTGCGGCTGCCCGTCTTTGGCGACTCGGATTTGCACCTTGGCTTTTTGCTGGCTATTGGGGCGGCGGCCGGCGTTGGCGTGTTGATGTCGAGGACAACGTGTGGTTTTCGCATGCGCGCCGTCGGCGAAAATGCCACGGCCGCCCGCTTTGCTGGTATGCACCCCGGCCGCATCGCGCTCCTGGCAATGGCGCTCAGCGGCGCACTCGCAGGCCTTGCCGGCGGCATCGAGCTGACCGGCCGACTTTTTGAGCTTTATGAAGGCGCCTCCGGTAGCGGATATGGTTTCACCGGTATCGCTGTTGCCCTTCTGGGCCGTTTGACCGCGCGCGGCGTCGTCCTGGCTGCGCTGTTTTTCGGCTTGATGAATACCGCGTTTCGCGCGTTGGAAGCAGAATTGGCCGTGCCTTTCGTCGCGGCGCAGGCGTTTCAGGGCGCAATCATCCTCGCACTGCTTATTCTATTTCGACGTAATGCATTGAACCCAAGCTGAGATGCATGCACCCCTTCGACTATGCATTACGGCTTTCCAATGGCCCCCTGCCCGTCTCGGACCGAATCAAAAATTGGCTTCCACTTATAACAAGCCTCCGACTCGCACGACGCCCCTGTCGCGGTATACAATCTGCATTATGCGGGGAAGGCATTTCATCTTCGCGGCGCTGACGAT
>JBBQCK010000062.1:0-9191 GCA_038318605.1 Tepidisphaerales bacterium
TACCCGACGTCGATGCAATCGATCGGCCCCAAGAATCAATTTGCGGCCTTGCGCCGGCATCCGCCCCCCGTGCCAAGCCGCGGCGAGAAGAAAGATGTCCCCGTTTCTGCTCCCCTATCGGCCCACGCAGTGGCCTCGGTCCCGCGCATCGTCGCCAAATACCATCGTACTTCAACCGCTCTTGCGCGTATCCGCCACACCCTCATGCGCTTGGCGGAGGGTTGAGACTGAGCAGGTCGGAAGTCTTTACTTTCTAACGACTCCCGACCGTTTGATCCGATCGACCCTTTGATCCGATCCGCTCCTTTTTCCGCACCCGAACAAACGCCAAATCTACTTCCGGTTTCCCAATCGGGCAACATCCAAATATTTTGCTGACAACTCCTGGCCCCCGCAGTGGTAATATTACAAGCCATCACATCCCGCGCAGAGCGTTAACCGCACGGCGATGTCGATGAATAATGGTTATCCACCTCATGGTGTACGCACTTGCGGCCATTATCGCGTTCGGCATTTTCCAGTTCTTCTGGTCCATCCGTCTCGCGTACCGCTTGGAGCGATATCAACTTGCCGCGGGTTATCCGATTCTCGGCCATGTGCTCCACACGGTCTGCATCATCCTCATTTGTGCGGCTCTCGTTCCAAAAGATTGGCAGGTGCGACAGATGCCTAGCTTGGTCCGCGTGCCGATTGTGCTGGCGTGTTTCGCCTTGCCATTTGTTCATGGTTGGCTTCTCGTGCGCTACACGAAGCGCGGTGCGGAAGCTCGGTTTGCGGCCACGGGCGGCGGTGGATAACCACACGCTGCAATGGACCGGCCCCGCGTAGGGCTTTCTGGTAAACTCAAACCCGGTCGGCGCGGTGCCGGCCATTGAACGTTGGTCCGTTATCCGTCACATGGCGGAGACTGTCCTACGCAAGATCGTCGATCCATCCGGCAAGCACCGGGTGCTGATCGTCCGTCGCGACAACAGCAACTACGGTTGGGAAGTCGAGCATTGGAGCGACGAGCCACTGGAACAATGCTGGATTCGGTCGGGGCAGTATCCGTTCAGTATCTGCAGTTCGTAAGAAATCGCGGTTCGCGAAGTGCTCGGTCGAGTTGAGCGGCTTGCGACCGTGGCCGGAAGTGCTGGATAACCAAACACTGCGCTGGATTGGTACGCTCACCATCGCACCTCCGGAACCAAGCCTCGCTTTATCAGGCGAGACGGGTGTCTGCCAACCCGGCAATTCTGTCTGCCAGCACCCTTGACGAGTCTGTCATCAGCGATCAGTGGGGCAAATCGCCGGGCGTTGGTGACACCTGCGCCGCCAGCAGCTCCACGCCGCTCCACTTGCTAAACACCCGCATCACCAGCGTCCATTTGTCATCAGCGCGATCGGGATGCCGGAAAATCTGGACTCCGTCCGCGAACATTCGCCCGGCCGACGCCACGCGGGCGACATAATCCGTCTCGGCCGCGCTGAGCTTGCCGACGCGTGAGGAATAAACCATCAGCACGATTGGCGTCTTTCCGAGCGCCTTGCGTAGATTGCGCAGCTCGCCCGCGACAGCTGACGCATCGCTCACGTCGTAGCGCGAAGCGCTCTCATGGCGATAGGGAAACAAGATGCCATCCACGACCTTCGAATAACCACGCTCGGCAAAATCACCGATTCCCTTGCGGTAGTACACCACCGGAACGAACGCCAGCTTTGGATTGATCCGCGACGTAATCGTTTTCCATCGCTTCACGTCGGCCGGCGAAAGGCGGTCGAGATTGGTGCTGAAATCGTCGATGCTCCATGCGACGAGGTTCGGGTTCCTTGCCGATAACAGCGCGATCTCGCGCGCCCAGCGGTCGTAATCAAGTCGGAACGGCTCGGAGAAATGGCTCAACGTGGGCGGCGCCATCGAAGGCGGCATGACGCTGACCCAGACCTTGATGCCACGCTCGGCCGCCATTGGCAAAAAGCGTTGCAAATCCTGCCAGTCGGTCTCATCGTGGTAGATCAGATAGTTGTAGGTCTGCGCCTTCAGTTCAACGAGGTCGTCGAGCAGGCGGTCGAGGTCCTTTGTTCCATCCGTACCTCGCGGCGGATTGGCATAGGTGCCAAAACCTCCGACGGCCGACAACTTCGCTCCAAAATCACCTGCCGACAGCGCCGGCACCGGCATTGACGCCAGAGCCACGACAATCCCCGCCAGCCAACCGAGCAATGTATGTCTAAATGTCATAGTCCACCTGCCATTCAATACGCGTCACGCTGGATCAGACACCGCAATCCACCCGACGTAAGGCCCGATAAATCATTGAGAAAGCGGTTGCGCTGCGGTAAACCATGCATCGACATGCCCACTTTCGAGCTATTGCAGCGATTAAAGGAACTGAATCTGGTACTGCCACCGGCGGCCGTCCCGGCCGGTGCGTACATTCCCGTCAAGCGCATTGGCGAGCTTGTTTACATCGCCGGGCAGCTTCCGATCGCCAACGGCGTGTTGCTGGCAACTGGCCCGGTTCCATCCCGGTGTTCAGTTGAAACCGCGCAGCTCGGGGCGCGCCAGTGCGTCCTGAACGCCCTTGCGGCGATTCTTCGTGATCCGATACTCGCGAAGTCGATCCGGGGCGTTGTGCGCGTCGGCGCATTTATCGCCAGCGACCCGGATTTCATCGGACAGCCTAAAATCGCCAACGCCGCCAGCGAGCTGCTGGTCGAAATCTTCGGCGAGGCCGGCCGGCACGTTCGCGCCGCGGTTGGGGTCAACGTGTTGCCGCTGAATGCGTCGGTCGAAATCGAGTTTCTCTTCCATGCCTGATGCGCCGTATTATCAGTAAACCGCCGGCCAACGCCGACGTATTGCATATGATCCGCGCATTCGCTTCCGCCGATTTCATGAACCACGCCGAAATATCCAGCGACAAAGCGACAACGGCGGGCATCGCTGTTTCGTTGGCTCCGCCGCTGGCGACGCGCCTTCGCCCCGCAACGTTGCAGGATGTTCCGCGCATGCAGGAGATCATCAATTCGCACGCGGAACTGGGCCGCATGCTCTTCAAAAACCTCGCACAGCTTTACGAGAACCTGCGAGATTTTGCGGTGATGGAAATCGACGGTTCGGAAAGCCCGAAGGTCATTGGATGTTGTGCGCTGACGATCATCTGGGCCGACCTCGCCGAGGTGCGCTCGCTGGCGGTGGACGATGCATATCGCGGTCGCGGCGTTGGGCGGCGACTGGTCGAATGGACCGTAGACGAAGCTCGTCGCCTGGGCATCCGGCGCATCATGAGCCTGACATATGAGCAGAGTTTCTTCGCAAAATCGGGCTTTGTCGTCGTGGACAAGGACACGCTGCCGTTGAAGGTATGGAGCGACTGCGTCCGCTGTCCAAAGCGCGATGGCTGCGACGAAATCGCCATGATCCGCGTGTTGGAAGATGTCCCCGCCATCGAGGCTCCCGCCGCCGCCCCCACGCCAAAGGGCGTGTCGATTCCGGTGCTGGAGATGGAGGAGGATTAGAAATGAACGCTCGGACAATCGTGAGAGACTCGATGGATCCGCTTGCGGCCACGAAAACGCTGCCTCAGATGGAATCAAGAGCGGCGCTCGGGCAAAGACAAATGACCTTGCCGTGCAAGAGTTGAAGTACGTCGGACGCTGAGGTCTGCGATGATCGGAATCATGCATCCTTGGAGATCAATATGAAAAGCGATCGATACACCGCGGCGTGTTTAACTGTTTTCGCCTTGGTTTGTGCCCACGCCGCTATCACTGAGGCACAAGCTTCATCGTCCCAGCCCGCCACCCAACAATCGGTATCCGACGATTGGCCCAAAACGCTCGCAGCGGGCGTCGATCCATCCGGGAAGCACGGCGTCTTCGTACTGACGTTGCACCAACTTCGGCAGCCCGACGACAGGGGAATGCTCAGGTCTTACCAGCAACATCCCAACGGCATGCCGTTCCCCAATGCCGTCTATGTGCTCTCGGAAATCCCTGCCGCCGGCGGTGAAGCTCGACAACGCTGGTTTTATTACACCTACATTAATCCCACGCCGCCGGTCAGTATTTTGAGTGCCGATCTCGCCTGGCATTCTGCTACGGGTGACTTGTACATCGTCATCTCGGAAACTAAGAGCGTGCATGGCTGGCTCACTATATTCAAGGTTCCGCCAGATGCTGAAGTCGCCGGCGATCCCCGCCAATGGGATCCCGAAAAATTCGTTGAATGGCCCGGTTGGCCGCAGCCATTGGCGCGCATAGAAGGTCTCTACCGCGATGGGGAATGCGGCGTGAAGGGCCTCTCCGTCATCTCTGAACAGGATCGCTTGCTCATTTGCACCCGGCGCGAAGATAAGCACTGCCCGCCGGCCCTCTTCGGCTTTAGTTTAAAAACCCGGCAATGGTCCGGCGCGGAACTCAAAGGTGCGGAAATGGGAATCAAGATTTCTGAAGTCCCGGGCAGCGCCACGCGCCCCACGACCGCACCTGACCCCGACCGGGCGCACTGAACGTCCGCCCGGCCGATCAATTCGCTGGAGTCAACACAATGGCAGCATTCCACGGTACGGCCACGAGTCGTTTGCAAATGTTCTCGTTCACGTTGATCGCGTTTGCGGTCGCCTTTTCCCTGGATGCCGCCGCACCGGCCGGGCGAACGCATTCATCCTCTCTGTGCGATCCACCGCAAGGTAACGCGGAAATCGACGCGAAGTTGATTTCTTGATCGGCGCGAACGCGATTGATCGTAGGGAGCGGGCTCGATGATCGTGGTCATCCGCAAGAACAGCCCGTGCAACCGCAGCCAGCAGGGCGCGGCCACGCAGGGGAATCCTGATGAGCATCTACCGGACATTGGAACTACGCGGACTGGATTCGGCCCAGACCATCGCCGAATCCCTGAAAACCCGGCTGAAAACCGGCCAACTCCCCCCGCTGCCGGACAAGGGCGCTGCGGATGGGTGAAGTGTTACACATCCGCCAACAGTCGGATCATAGTTCATTTCGGCGCGCCTTGAGCCTGCGACGTACCTCGGCTGCACGTAAATGTGATGGGAGACCAATTTCCTTGCGCATTGCTTCACGCGATGCCTCACGCGACGTCAAATACGCATCCACGTTCTGACGATTTTTGAGGTAGTACGCGATGACTGCGTAAACATCGCCGAGCGATAATACGTCAAACGAATCGACGATATCCTCGGCCGACGCGCCATCGCGATAAGCATATACAATCGTGTCCAGCGGAATCCGGGTCAATCCGATGTAGGCAATTCCCGTTTCCGTCATCCGAATGGGCGCTGCGAGAGATTCAGTAGTCAATGTGCAGTTTTGCCCTGTCATGATTGATTATCATAGTCGAAACCGCGCCCACGCGACCAAACTTCCAGTTTCCAACACCAAATCTCGATATTCGACCGTCAGACCACCCGCACATCCAGCTTGCCCATCCTTACGCCGTGGCGCTCCAGCGCCAGGTTGTGTGCATCGTCGTAGTGGCACGCCAGCGCTGACCAGTCGAACATTTCACTGAGGCGCTCCACGCGGTTGCGCAGCTCGATGCGCTCACGCCGGTTCATCTGGCAGAAGGCAAACATGTAATCCGCCAGTGCATCCGCCGCTTCGTGATAACCTTTGTAGCGTCGTTCCAGTACGAGGATTCCCTGATCGGTACTCTCCGGAATCTGTTTCTGCACATAGGTGCCAAAGCCCGATAGATCGCTGGTGACCGCTGGCACGCCCAGCGCCACTGATTCCATCGGCGTGTAGCCCCACGGCTCGTAATAGCTCGGGAAAACGCCCAGATGGCAGCCGCGCACGAAATTGTCGTAGTCCATCGACAAAAACGGGCTGGTCATCGTCACAAACTCCGGGTGATACACCACCTTGACGGGGTCGTCGGCGGCATTGAACAATCTGCAGGTGCGCAGGTGCGTCAGCGCCGCGTCGGTCTGGTCGTCCCACAGATCGTGCGTGACGATCGACGGCTGACGGCCGGTGCGCCACGCGCTCATGGCGCGCTTGATGCGCACCTGCGCATCTTCATCCAACAGCTCTCCATACGTTGGCAGCCGGCCGGTGGCGCTGGCGCGGAACAGCTTCTCACCCATGCGCCTGGCCTGCTCGAGGCAAGTGTTCTTCAGGTCGTCGAAAAATGTCTGGCTCTGCAGGCTCTGCACGTTCAGGTTCTTTGACGGCGCACGGGTGACGATGAACGCCACAACCGTCGGCCGATCGGGCATCCCCTTTAGCCGCCAGTTCAGCCGCGCCAGCGCATCGACGAACAGATCCATGCCCTTGTTGCGATATTCATACCGGCCGGACGTGAAGAAATAGAGCGTCCGATCCAGATCGAAGCTGTGATTCGGGAAAAAGTGCCCCATCACAAATTCGTGAATGTGCTCTTTGTACTGCCGGTGCAGATTCTGAAATTCGTGCAGTGCCGCAAACCGCTGAATGTTCAAGCCGTTGGGCAGAATCACTTCGGGCTTGCGCCCGAGCAGCTTCTCAGCCTCGAAGCCGGTCACGTCGGAAACAGTCGTGAAAACCGTTGCCGCGTGCGCAGCGGCGCGCTCGATCGCAAAGCGCGGATAGATCAGATACTTGGCGGCCTCTTTTTCGGCGTCGAGAAACGGAAGATGATCGTAAAATGCGGCCGAGTCGCTCGCCAGGTAACGCCCGAGCAGCGTTGCGTGCGTGGTGAAGACGGTTGTCACGGGCAGGCGAAGGTGGGCAATGCGAGGAACCGCCATGCCCCCCATCCATTCGTGGAAATGCGCGAGCACCTTGCGGTCTTTGACGACCTGCGTGAGCTGCCGAAAAAACTCGGCAACCGCAAACCCGAACGCGATCACTTCGTTCAGTTCCCCGTCATTGTCCGGCGTCTCGATGCCGTGATCCTTCCAGCAGACATATTTGTCCTCGCCCAGCCGTGGAAAGCGCGCCCGGTAGTCCAGCAAAATGACGTTGGGCCGGCCCTGGATCAGCCATCGTCCATAGTGACACGGCATTCCGGCGTTGCGCAGACGATCAAGCGTCTCGCGGATGAACCCCTCCGTTGGGCGCTCCTCAAACTCCATGGCCGCGGTGTTTGGGTTGTAAGGCCCGATGAGAAAATAGCGGTCATTCCACCGCTCGAGCATCGCCGCCGCCTTCGATCGCAGCACGGTATAAATGCCGCCAAGTTGCCAGCAGACTTCCCACGCGCACTCGAACAAGAGCGGGGGTTGATCGGGAATCTGCGCCCGTGACGCGGCGGTGCCGCCAGCATGTGAAATGACAGGCTGCGGCGGCGCGGCGTGGTATTCCGGCTCATTCCAACGGTCGCTTATCGGCGGCGCGGGTGTTTCGACCGCCGCCCCAGAATCGGCCGGCGCGGCCGGATTAATCGGCGATGTTTGCCGGGCGCCCGGCGAACCATTTCCATCACCTTTCTGGATATGCGTTCTGCCATCGCCTTTGCGGGCCGATGGTGCAGCCGGGTTGGCGAGGCGCTCGTCGCGCTCCATCGCCGCCAGCCGCCCGGCCATCGCGGCATCCAGAGGCGGTCCGGTCAGGGCGTCGGCCGACAGCGGCGGCGTGCCGCTTTTCAGGCGCTCGGCCTTGCCCGCTGGCGCAGCCTCGCGATGGGCAGCATCCGCAGCGCGAGCCGCTTCGATGCCGGGGCTGGCGGCGCCGTCGCGCACCATCGCCGCGCCGCTTGTTCGCGCGGGGGGCGGTGGTGGTATTTTTGAAGTTTCCTTAGCGCCAGTTCTTCCGTCGGACGCTGCTGAGCGGGAATTGGCTGATTCTTTGCTAATCCTGCCGGCCGGGGCGGTCGTTGCGACTGAACGCTCGCCGCGAGCTTTGTCGGCTGCCGGGCGCGCAACAACGCTTTTAGCGCTGGATGATTCAATTGCCCGCGCCGCTGCTGCCGCGACCTTGCTCGTTGCGCTGGCAGCTTTGCCCACTGGCATTGTCCTAGTGATTGGTGGCGCTTGGCCTGCTGTGGCGCCTTTTCCGGACGCGCCGGCGCGGGACAAGCCGACCGGCTGCGATCGCGCGCCGGATTTGTTTTTTTTACTCGCCGCCAGTTTCGACTTCCTCGCCATGGATGATGTGTCCTTTCCTCGCGACGCGCATTATCCGCTTAACCCCCACCCCGCGCCAACCATCGCAGTTTCCCGGATTTACGGGACCTTGGCTCGCTCGATTCGGGGTCGCGGGCTCGATGGGGACAGAAACCTGTAATTGAGTGCGGCATTTCCGCCAACCGGCCGCTATAATATGTCGTCCGCCTACACTCCCTGGAGCCCGCAACATGAACCGTCGCCGCAGCTTCCTGCATCGATTTACTTCGGAGTTCTTCCTTCGCCCGCAAGGCGTTTCCCCAGCGCGGCCGCTGCTGTGTGCGCTTTTGCTTGCGGCGGCGCTGGCGGTGCTTCTGCCAGGTGCGCGGTCCAATGCTGACAACAAAAAGAACGATAAGGGCAACGAAAAGAAGAAGGAAGAGGAATCGCACCGCGTCGAAATCGATCCTCAAAAAGTTGACGCCGCCATGGAACGCGCCAAAGCGTTTCTCTATTCCCAGATGAAGAACGGCAACTGGGAGCAAAGCCCGCGCGCCAACCTTGCCGCCGGCGACAAGGTTAAGAGTTCGGTCACCGGCTACCAATGGGGCGGCCTGACGGCGATCGCCACTTATGCCCTGCTGGCGTCCGGCGAAAACGCGCAAAATGAACAGCTTAAGCCCGCAATCGATTTCCTCATCGAACAGGAATTTTCCGGCACTTACGCGCTGGGCCTGCGGGCGCAGGTCTGGAACCTGCTGCGCATGACGCCGCAGTTGCGCACCGCCATCAAGCGCGATGCCTCGCAGTTGTTCGACCTGATGAAAACAGGCGGCGGTAAAAACGACAAAGACCTCGGATTTTACAATTACCACAATCTGCCGGTGAATCGCTCGGATCACTCCTGCTCGAACTACGGCGTGCTGGGTATGTGGGCTGTGGCCGAAACTTATGTGCCGGAAGTGCCGGTCGATTACTGGAACACGGTCGATGCAGCCTGGCGACGCGATCAACAGAAGGATGGCGGATGGGGCTACGAAGCGGGGAAAGAAAAAGATCCGACCTACACCATGACATCTGCGGGCGTCGCTACGCTGTACATCGTGCAGGACATGCTCTCGATGACCCGCCCCGCCGACTGCCGCGGTATGACCGCCGACC
>JBBQCK010000063.1:0-9124 GCA_038318605.1 Tepidisphaerales bacterium
TAACATCCAGCCTCGCCTGCCGGCTTGACGGCGTCGAGGCGGCGCCGGATGCCGCACTCGACGGCGCGCTTGCCGGACCGCTGGCGGGCGCTGCGGCATCTCCGTTCAACAGCAACTCAATGGTTTCCACGCTTCCCGCCGCCGCCGCGTAATGCAGGGCGTTGGTTCCCTTGCTGTTGGCAACGCCGGGATTTGCCCCGGCCGCAATCAGCGCTTTAACCGCGCCGGCCCGCCCCTCCTGCGCCGCCATGAGCAATGGAGTTGAACCTTGCCGTGTTGGTGCGTTTACGTCCGCACCGCTTTTCAGCGCCAGCGCAAGGAGTTCTTCGTTGCCGCTCATGGCCGCGACGTGGATCAGGCCCATTTGATCATCAGGCGAAACCACCGCCGGATCGGCGTGATGGGCAATCAGCAGCGCCGCGACCGCGGCATAGCCGTTTTGCGCCGCCGCCAACAACGGCGTAACACCATCGGCTGACATCAAATTCGGATCCGCACCGGCATCCAACAGCGCACCGCAAATCTCCAGATTTCCAATATTGGCGGCGTAATGCAGCGCAGATGCCTTGCGCTCGTTCAATGTATTGGGCAGCGCCTTGTGGTTCAGCAGTGCTGCAACAAGCTCGCTCTGGCCTTCCTGTGCCGCCCGAATCAGCGGCGTGATGCCGCCGGGCCCGGCGATGTTGGGATCCGCGCCATGGCTCAGCAGCAGGATTGCGATCGGTGTTTCCTTCTGATCGGCCGCCCACAAAAGCGGAGTAATGTGCGCGCTCGTCTCTGCATTCGGGTCAGCGCCTTTTTCCAACGCGAGCTGCACCCCGGCCGCTTCGTGATGCGTCAGCGCATCGAACAGCGCGCCCGGATCGACCGCCCGAGTCGTCGCAACCGTGGCCGGCCCGCCACGCGCGATCGCAGGCCCAACGCCGGCCGTCAGAATAGCGACGGCCAGATGCACGAAGGAGCACTTTTTCATAAGACCCTCGGTAGACCATGCGACCCTATTCGCGACGTCGATTCGCGACCCCGATTCGCCGAGTTTACCGGCGGAGCAACAATCTTAACACGCGCAGCGAACCACGCAGTTTCATCCCAGCGGCCGATGCGCATCTTCGCTATCGACTACTTCAAGCGATCCAAAACCGTCGAGAGCGCCGCCGGTTGTTCATCCCGCCACGGGGCGCACAACCCGTCATGGTCGGCATCGAGCACTACAAAATCCTTCACGCCTTCAAGTGCGGCGCTTTCCAGCGACACGACGCCGTCCCCTGGCGCCTGTTTTTCGTCAACGCGCCGCAGCACACCCACGGCCGCCCGGCGGGCCCATTGCCATTTGATGTGATTCGCCGGGTCATCAACAAATGCCTGCGCCGTTGGAACCACCGCGCTCCGCCTGCCAGCGATGATGGTATAGGCGACCCCCTGCCGGCGCGCCCGGGCATTGAGCGCGTTCAGAAAATCCGATCCCGGCTTCATTTCGTTTCCGGCCTCGCCCAATCCGTCCAGAACGACCTGCGTCCACTTCCACTGCGGATCGGCGCGGCGAAGAAGGCGCTGTTCGTTGAGTTCGCTCAGGCAGGCGTATCGAGCCCATTTTGAGCCGTGGTTGGGCGGCGCGATTTCGATGAGACGATCCACGCAGCCGGTATAGGCATCGGATTCAATCCATTGCCGCGCCACGAGCCCGCCCATGCTGTGCGTCAGCAGATTCACCCGCGCGGCCGGATGCGCCTTACGCAACGCTTTCACCTCGTCAGCCAGTAACGCAGCGCTTTCCTCGATCGGGCCGTCGTTGGGGTATCGAAACTCCGCGACCTGAATGCCTGCCTTTTCGAGCGATGGATGCATGCTCGTCCAGATGCAATTGCCCAGATCCAGCCCATGAACCAGCACCAGCAGCGGTCGTCGATCCTCGTAGCGCGCGGGAAGAAAAAGCCCGCACTGACGCCGAAACTTCTCTGCATCTTCAGGCCGCGCCGCAGCCACGCCGCGCCGCACCGCCGCCCGCAGCCTTTCATCGCTCAACGGCAACTGCGCGCATTCCATATGTACAATCAGCGCATCGTCACTGACTTGCAGACTGCATCCATCGCCGAGCGCGGCGTTCATCACCCGCACCCACGCCTTGCCCGACAGGCCGGCAAAATTGATCTGCGCATTTTCGCAGCGCCGCACCCACGCCGGCACCGACCAGTCAGCCGGAAGCGCCCCGATCAAATCCCGCACCGCCGCCCGCCCATCATGCAGTTGCAGCCGCATTTCCGCGGCCTGTGCCGAGACTGCGCCGAGACCAAGAAGAATGCCTGCAAGTATCAGGATTATATTTTTCATTGCCGCAGACTTCACGAATGAACATCAATCAACGGGAGATCATACTGCAAAGCTCCGTATTTTCGGCCCGCAAAAAACCGGCGCTTTGGCTCCAAGGCATCGCCCGGCAATCTGATTTCAGTAAAACCGCGCCCGCTTGAGCAATCAGCGGCTATAGTTGCCGTAACCTTCGCTTCGCCCTTTACCGACGGATTATCATGAGCCGTGGAATGTTCGATCGCCTCGCGGGCAGACTGCTGATCTTTGCCTGTACCTTCGGGATGGCCCATCAGGCCCACGCCGCATCTCCGCAAGCCGTTGAAGACTCAATCAAGCGAGGCCGCGACTGGCTTCTGGCCCAACAGACCAATGCCGGCGACTGGGAATCTCCCAAGCAAGCCGCGCCGAAGCCTGGCGACGAAATCGCGAACAACAACGACGGTGGGCAATATTACGGCCGAACCGCAATGGCCGTCTACACGCTGCTGGCGACGGGCGTTCCGCATTCCGACGAGCACATCAAAAAGGCCGTCGAATATCTGAAGAAGGCCGAGCCAACCGGCACCTATGCGCTGGCTATGCGCTGTCAGGTGTGGCTTTCGCTGCCCGATACGCCGGAAATTCGGGCGCTGATGAAAAAGGATGCCGCTTCGCTGCTGGCATCAATGCGAATGAAGGGCTCTGCGCACGGCATGTGGGATTATTCGCGCGTGGGAACGAGCTATTCACATTCGCGATCGCAATATGCGGTGCTGGGCCTATGGGCCGCCGCGCAACGCGGCGTTGAGATTCGCGCTGACGAATGGAAGACGATCGAGAACGCCTGGCTCGAACACCAGGATCCATCCGGCGGATGGTCCTACAAAGCCAAGGGCGAAAGTGAGCACGCGCCGACGGCCGGCATGACCGCCCCTGGCATCGCAACGCTCTACATCGTTCAGGAAATGCTCTACCCCAATCAGGGAATCGAATGCCGGGGAAATACCCCGAACCCCGCAATCGAAAAGGGCCTGAAATGGCTCGAAGGCAATTTCGTCGAGCAGGTCGCGCCAGCGAAGCTGTATCCCCGGGCATTTCCATATGCCACGTTGTACGCCATCGAGCGCGTCGGCGTCGCCTCGGGCCTGAAGTACATCGGCGGGAAAGACTGGTACGACTACGGCGCCGACTACCTTCTCAAGTGGCAGGAGAAAAAAGAAGGCAACTGGAATCTTGGCTCGGGCAACGGAATGTATACGGGCGCGCCGGACACCTGCTTTGCGCTGCTGTTCCTTTCGCGCGGCCGGGCGCCGATCGCGATGAGCAAGCTCGAATACGGCATCGGCGACAAGCCCGCCAACTGGAATCAGCGCCCGCGCGACGCCGCCAACCTCACCCGATGGCTTGCCAAATCGGCCGAACGCGAACTGAACTGGCAGGTGACGAATCTGCGCAATTCACCCGCCAATGAGCTCAACGATGCGCCGATCCTTTACATCGCCGGAAACCAGAAGCTCGAATTTTCGGCGGAGGAAAAGGAGAAACTGCGGAGCTTTGTCCTCAACGGCGGACTCCTGCTTGCCAATGCCGACTGCGGCTCGGTGGCATTTGCAAACACCATTCAAACGCTCGGCGCTGAACTTTTTCCGCCCTATGAGTTTCGCGAGCTTGAGCAGGATCATGTCATCTTCACCGGGCAGAACTTCGCGCGCACCCGATGGAAAAATCCGCCCACCGTTCGGGCGCTTGGCAACGGCGCCCGCGAATTCATCATTCTGATTCCGCAGGCCGACACCGCCCGGGCATGGCAGTTGAAAACGATTCTTGGCCGGGAAGCATTACACGAACTTGCCGGAGATGTTTTCCAATATGCGGTCGAGCGGCGAATCCTGCGCAATCGCGGCGAATCGACGCTCATTCTCCCTGACGCTAAAGCACCCAAGCCCAACCGCACAGCAAAATTGGCGAGGATCGAATACGCCGGGAACTGGAATCCCGAACCCGGTGGCTGGGCACGGCTGGCCAACCATCTCGCCAACACCCAGGCCGCGGCGCTCGAAGTTACCCCCATCAAGCTTGGCGAAGGAAAGCTCGATGCATCTTTTCCAATGGCCCATCTCACCGGCACGCTCAAGCTGGCGCTCGGCGATGCGCAAAAGGATGAGCTTAAAAAATACGTCGCCGGAGGCGGCATGCTGGTGATCGATTCGTGCGGGGGCGGTGCTGGCTTCGCCGGCGATGCCGAGGCGCTGGCATCCGTGCTATGCGACGGCGCCAAGCCTACGGCCATCAGCGAAGCCGATCCGGTTGTTGTCGGGCCGGTAAAGCTCGAAGCAATCGAATATCGCGCCTTCGCATCGCGGGTCGGCGCGCTCCGCGGACTTCGGCTGAAGGCGTATGCGCTACCGAACCGGAAATCCCCGGCCGTCATCCTCAGTGCCGAGGATCTGTCCGTCGGCCTTGTCGGCCAACCCGTTGACGGCATCAACGGCTATCGGCCAACGACCGTACTGCCCCTTGTAACAAACATCGTCCTTAATACGGCATTCGCGCCTGCTGCCGCCCGCAACAATCCCAATGGACAATGACGGTTTGATGCGATGCGGCAATTTTGCCCCAGGCAACTGTGAGCATGGCTGGCTTTAGCGCGCGGCGCGTATCGCGCTTCATGCACGAAGTGTGGCGCTCAATCTGCTCCGCGCCGCTTCGATTGCCTTCTGTATCGATCCTTCGACCTCTTCGCCAGTCAGGGTGCGATCCGAACTGCGAAACGAGAGGCGAATGCTGATGCTCTTGGTCCCCTTCTCCAATGGTTTGCCGCGGTAGGTTGTCAGATATTGCAGCGAGTCCAATTGCGGCAGCTTCAGATCGAGCAGTGTCTTTTCGATCTGCTGAAAACGCACCGATTCGGCGACGATCAGCGACAAATCGCGCTCTGCCGGCGGGAATTTCGGCAATTCGCGCAACTGCGGTACAAGCTCCGTCCCGTCGAGCATCGTCGCCAGATCCAACTCGGCGCAACCCGGCGCATGGCGCAACCCAACCTTCAAAACCGGATTGTTTGCGATCGATCCAATGGCGCCCACGACCGTGCCGCCCCACATCACGTCACCCGATGCGCCCGGCGCGTGACCGGGATGATCTGCGGGCACGATGCTCACACCGCGCCCGGCGTTCAGCCTGGAAAGCAGGCTTTCGACCACGCCGCGCACCTGCCGCAATTCCCCGCCGACAAATCCCACCTTGCGGTGCTCGCGCAGCGCTCCTGCGTCGTCGTACCAGAAGACCGGCCCAATCTCGAACAGGCGGGCCGCCGGCTCGCCGTTGGCCTCATTGTGCCGCACGGCTTCCAGAAGCCCGGGCAGCAAACTCGGCCGCAACTGCCCGTCCGCCTTGCGCGTCTGCGGCTGCGCGCGCGCAAGGCCGGCCGCTTCCGGCGGTATGAAATCCGGCGCCAGCGCATCCGATACAAAGCTGTAAGTCATCGCCTCGAAATATCCCGCGGCTATGAGTGTCGCGCGGATCATTTCGATGGCCCGGGCGTCCGGCGCCGGCGGCATCAGGCGAATCTTGATCTCGTCACGCATGGGAATCTGGTCGTAACCGATCAGCCGCGCAACCTCTTCAATCAGATCGACCTCAATACGGATATCAAGCCGGTGAGATGGAGCCGTGATGTCGATGCGCTCACCGCGATCGGCCGGTTCAAACCCAAGACGCCGCAGCGCATCCATGATCTGTGCGCGTGGCAGCGCAATGCCGAGAATGCGCTCTATCTGCGCAGGCCTCAGCGAAACGATCACCGGTGAATAACCATCACTTCCGGCCTCCGCAAGATCGCCGGAAATTGTCCCGCCCGCCAACTCGCACATGAGCTGCGCCGCGCGCCGGCTCGCTCTTGCCGGCAACGTCGGATCAAACTGCCGCTCGAAGCGATGCGAACTGTCGGAGTGCAGCGTCAGCGCCCGTGCCGCGCGCCGCACCGCCAGTGGATCGAAACGCGCCGATTCCAGAAGGACCATGCGCGTTGAATCGGAAACTTCCGTCTCGCGCCCCCCCATCACCCCGGCCAGCGCCACCGGCCGAACCGCATCTGCAATGACAAGCATGTCCGCCGTCAGCGTGCGCTCGTGCCCATCCAGCGTAGTCAGTTTCTCACCTACCCTGGCGGTGCGTACCTCAATGCGTGGGCCGGCGAGCTTCTGCTGATCAAACGCATGCAGCGGCTGGCCAAGCTCAAACATCACATAGTTGGTGATGTCCACGACATTGTTGATGACGCGCACCCCCACGGCCTCCAGCCGGCGAACCATCCATGCGGGGCTCGGGCCAACTTTGACGTCGCGAACGCTTTGCGCGGTGTAATGCGGGCAGAGATTTTTCGCGTCAATCGACACCGCAATCGGCGCGTCACTCATCACGCGAGCGTCGGATTGCACCGGCATTTTGAATGGCAGATCAAGTAGCGCCGCCAGCTCTCGCGCCACGCCGACATGGCAGAGACAATCGCTCCGATTGCTGGTCACTTCGACATCGAGCACGGTGTCGTTGCCGACAACATCGATCGATTCCACCGGCAGGCCGGCATTCGTCAGCGCCTCGGCACATCGCTGCGCATCGAGCGGACCAGGTAGAAAATCGGTAAGCCATTCCAGACTGATCTTCATGGGGATATCCAAAGGCAGGGATGAACTGACTGAATCCGGAATGTAGAGATCGGCCGCGCAGGTGTCAAAAATTCAGCCGTCGCCATTGCCGCGCTCCGTCACTGCGCGTCACGTCGGACAGGAGCGTCCGATCCACCAATCCCTATGTCCCCAAGTACCGCGTGGGATCTATGGCTTTTCTGGTTCCCCTTGGGAAATTGCGCGGTATTAAATCTTCCAGTGGGTTGGGCACTCCTGCCCGACATCGGCCGACAGGCCGATCCATGCCCTTTGCCTTCCATGTTGATGCTGCGCGGCAAGTCGGACAGGTGCGTCCGACCCACCAATCAGAGGCCCCTGTTCATCGTCTCGCCTTTAAACACAAAATAAGGCCAATCCTCTGCAGAGTTCACAAGGCCGGCCTTAACGGGATTGTTCCACATGTAAGTCATCTTCTCGTCGAACTCCGCGGCGTCTCGGATCAGCCGATCGAAAGTCTCCTGTTGCCAGACCTGACCGCTTGTTCCCAGCAGTAGGTTGATCCGCCGGGCACTGGAACCTTTTATTCCTTTGAAGATCTCCGCGAGATCGAACCATTCGCCGGCCGTGCGTTCACGCGGCTGAATGATCAGATGAACGTGGTCCGGCATGGCGACCGCCAGATGCAGGTCATACCTTCGGCCACAGTCATGGCGAATGTGAACGAGAACCTGGTTCAATGCGATTTCCGGCAGCGCTCCGCGTGCCGACCGAAAGGTTGAGAGGTAAACACTGCCCCCCAATTGCCAATGGGGCAACATTCGCCGCCTTTTGCTCAAGTCTGAACTAATGTGATCGGCCACTGCAGCACCTTTTATCGCCATCATAGCGTTGGGCGATGCGGGTAAAATAGCTTGGAATCGCCCAGCCGAAATGCAAGAGGAACCGCGTGCAGATTCCATGCCGAACAAGCGCGGTGGTGCAATCTGCCTTGCCCGCCAATCGCCGCTGTCTTCGCCCACAATTTTGCCGCTGCGCGTCAAGTCGGACCGGAGCGTCTGACCCACCAAACCTATTCCACTGCCCACCAATGAGGTTCTGTTCTACCAGCCTTCTTGGTCAATTGAGCTGCGTGCTTCGAATACCCTCATCTAACAAAAGCGGCCCGCATCCCCTGGAATGCGGGCCGCTCGAATCAAATTTCAATACTGATGCGTTACTTGCTCTGGTCTTCGGTTCCCGGCAGTTCGTCGGTGGGAAGTTCTGTGATCGTCGGCAGGTCGGTGTCGCCCGCCGGGTCGCCGCGCTTGACGTCGCCGCCCCACAGCCAGGTGAAAACATCGCGCTTCCAGAACGATGTCCACGACGTGCGGGCCTGCGTCGCTGCCGCCGGTTTGTTCGCGGGAAGGCGACTGGCGTCCTCAAGGCCGGCGGTGTTGACCACCTGACGTGCGGGCGAAACCAGAACCTTGCCGGCGACAGCCGGGGCGGTGGTCGCCGCTGCGCCGCAGATATCCTCGCCTGCCTCGGTATCTATGCTGGCCTGCGGCCGCGTTGTCGGCGCTGTGGCGGGCAAAGCTGAAATCACTTGCTGGGTGGCGGGACGCGTTGCAGGCGCGTAGGTCGCCGGATAAAGCACCGGGCCGGAATCGACCGGCGGAACGGTGTTGATCTTCTCAATGCCGCCGCGCTCGGCCAGAATCTGCCGCCGCACGAACGAGCGGATTGTGCTTCCATCAGTGCCGGTGATTTCCCGGCCGGTCAGCTTCTCCTTCATCTTCAGCGCTTCCAGAAACGTCGGCTGAAGATTCGTCGCGCAATCGAGATAGTGCAGCGCCTTTTCCGAATCCGGATTGGGCTTGTTCATCTCCGCGACTGCCTTGTCATACGAGCATTCCGCCAGCCGTTGCCGGCCGAACGACATCATGCCGTTGCGAACGCCCATTCGCAGCGCCTCGCCGTCCTTCAACACCTGCTCCGACGAATCAGAGTACGCCTTTTCATCCTTCACGATGTGCGGCGTCAGCAGGATGATGATCTCTTCCCGCGTCGTGCGATCGTGCTGGCGACGGAACAGCGGTCCGATGATCGGCGCATTGCCCAGCCCGGGAACCTGGCCACGGCCTACGTCGTTTGACTCGCGGAACAACCCGCCAATGACGACAGTATGACCATCGCGCACCAGGATATTGCTGGTGACTTCGGTCGTGGTT
>JBBQCK010000064.1:0-9089 GCA_038318605.1 Tepidisphaerales bacterium
CGTATTGGCCACCTGCTCGTGCAGCCGCTTCCGATCTGGAAACGTGCCCTGGACATTGTGGGCGCGTCCGTGGGCATAGTGCTCGCAGCGCCGGCGATGCTCATCGCCGCAATTATGATCAAGATGGGAAGTTCGGGTCCGATTATCTTTCGTCAGAATCGCGCCGGCCTCGGCGGCAAGCCATTCTCGATCTTCAAATTCCGCACAATGTGCGTAGATGCTGAGGTCAAAAAGCTGGATCTTCTCGCCGTCAGCGAACAGGATGGCCCGGCCTTCAAGCTTCGCAACGATCCTCGCGTAACCCGCGTCGGAAAGTGGCTGCGCTCGACCAGCCTCGATGAGCTTCCTCAGCTCTTCAACGTGCTGTTTGGCCACATGTCGCTGGTCGGCCCACGCCCGCTGCCGATTCCTGAAGTCGCCGAATGCGACCACTGGCAGCATCGTCGCCTGGACGTAACGCCTGGCCTGACGTGCATCTGGCAGGTCAAGGGTCGCTCGAAGGTTAAATTTGACGACTGGATTCGGATGGACCTCGAGTACATCCGGAATCGCAGCTTCATCTACGACCTCATGTTGATCCTCAAGACCGTGCCGGCCGTTCTCCTGCGAAAGGGCGCTCACTGAGTCCCTGCGACGAATGCCGCTCGTTAAGCGGCCAACCGATTGCGACGAAATTCCCATTGAGGCTGTAACCCGACCGCGACAAAAATGCCCCCTTTTGCCAGGGAGGCAGGCATTATGAACGCATATTCTCCGAAGTTCTCCCGTTGGCCGCACAAGGTCGATCTTTTCGACGTGCAGGTCAGCGCTACGACGTATCAGGAATGCGAAGACGCCGTGATGCAGGCCGCGACGCTGCATCAGGGCGCCTGCGTGGCCCATTTGCCGGTCCACGGCATCGTCGAAGCGGCGACGCGCGCGGATTATCGGTCGCGCATCAACGAATTCGACATCGTCGCCCCGGATGGCCAACCCGTCCGCTGGGCGCTCAACAAGTTTCACGGCGCGCAACTGCCCGACCGCGTTTACGGCCCGGAACTCTTTACGCGTCTCTGCCGCCGCGCCGAAGCCGACGGCGTTTCAATCTACCTCTTTGGCAGCACGCCCGAAGTGGTTGATCTGCTACGCTCGAAACTCTCATTATTGTTCCCACAGTTGGTGATCGCGGGATATGAATCCCCCCCCTTCCGCCCCCTGAGCGATGCGGAAAATGATGCGGTTTGCTCGCGGATCAATACCAGCGGCGCCGGTATTGTTTTCGTGGGGCTCGGTTGTCCGCGGCAGGAGGTGTTCGCCCATCGCAATCGATCAAAAATCAATGCCGTACAGCTATGCGTCGGTGCCGCGTTCGACTTTCACGCCGGGAACAAGAAGATGGCACCACTATGGATGCAAAAACGTGGCCTCGAATGGCTCTTTCGCCTGACGCAGGAACCCAATCGGCTTTGGAAGCGATACCTCGTCACCAACAGTATTTTTATGGGACTGGTCGGAAAACTGGCGCTGCGGCGTTTTCTCGATTACCGTCATCGATCCATTGAACGCGCCATCGACGCGCCGATTTCTTCGGCCATGCCCTCGATGAGCCGACATTGAGCGTGTAGTGCTCAAAGTCTTATTCATCCATCGCGATCTGCCGTTTCATGGCGGCGTGCCGCGCTGCCTGCTCAATTTTGCGCAGGCCGCCGACCGCGCACGCGTTCGCCCTTTGATTGCCTCGCTCGCGCCGCCTTCGGCCGAAATGTCGCGGGAATTTGCCGCGCTGGACGCCCCGGTATTCGAGTTGGGTGATCGCGGCTATGTCCGCCCCGCGAGGAAGCTGCGCGCGATACTGCAATCGAATCGGCCCGACGCCGTCGTCTGCAACTCCTTTAAATCCTGGCTGGTCGCACGGATCGCAACAACCGGCCTCGCCCGGCCGCCCCGGCTGGTCTGCTGGCTTCATGGCATCCACGCCATGCTCGAAGGCCGCCTTCGCCAGTTCATCCATCATCATTTCATCCGCCACGAACCGATCATCTGCACCTCGGATGCCGTCAAGCGCGCCCATGCCCCGAGGTGCCATCGCGGCCCGCTTCGAATCATTCACAATGGCGTGCCTGATTTCACCTTCGACCCCGCCGATACGCCGTACGACAGTTCGTTCCGAGAAACACTTGGCATTCCGCTACAAAGCCTGGTCATCGCCTTCACCGCGGAATTCATCGAGTGGAAGGATCACCCCACCATCCTGCGCGCATTTGACGCACTTGACGTTGAAAAATTTGACGCCCACCTGCTGTTAGTGGGCGCCGGGCAGCGCATGCAAGAGATGCAAAACCTGGCGAGCGGAATGCGGACAGCGAAGCGCGTTCATTTTCTGGGCGCCAGGCGCGACGCCCGCCGGCTGCTCGGTGCTGCGGATATCTACTGCCATGTTGCTGATGGCGAAGGTTTCGGCCTTGCGGTCGTCGAGGCAATGCTCGCCGCAAAGCCCGTCGTCGCCGCGCGCGCGGGCGCGCTGCCGGAAATCATTTCACATGATCAGACCGGCCTGCTGTTCGAACCACGCAATCCGGCCGCTTGCGCTGAAGAGCTTGCCAAAGTCCTCGCTTCGCCGGCACTACGGGCTCGTCTTGGAGATGCCGGCCGGCAAAGGGCAGTGAACGCCTTCTCCGTTCCCACATTTGCCGCTGCGCTGTGTGACGCGCTGGAAGGATGGGTGAAAAATCCAACCGCGACGGTGGACGGGCGGCTGGTGACGACGCATCATCTGTCTGCGCCCCCAAACGGCGACGCGGCCAAATCGCCATTGTCGGCAGCTTCACAATCGCCGACGACAACCACACTGGCCGCCCGATAAGAGTTTCATGGCCGCGACCCGTTACATCCGCTTTCTCGCATTTGTCCTGCTTGGGTACGCCCTTGCGGGGCGAGGCTTTGCGTATGTGGGCGTGCCTCCTCTGTTCATTGGCGAGATCGCGCTGCTGATCGGCTTATATTTCATGATTCAGTCGCCGGGGCTGAAGGCGTTTTTGAACCACTGGAGGGTGTGGTTCCTGCTGGCGTTCATGGCGTGGTGCGCCGCGCGCACGATTCCCTATATTGGAACATACGGCCTCGATTCGGTGCGCGATGCGATGGTTTGGGGCTACGCAACATTCGCGCTCATTGCGGCCTGCCTGATCATCGCGCTCCCACAGCGCCTTCCGATGCTCGAACGGATGTACAGGCGCTACATCCTGATATTTTTGTGCCTTTCGCCGCTGACATGGTTCCTTACGCAAAAAGCGGACGAAGGCTGGCTGCCAAAGTGGCCTTGGGCTGATGTGCCGATCGTCTATCTCAAGGGCGGCGACCAGATCGTGCAGTTGACCGGGGCGTTTGCTTACACGGCGCTGGCCGCGCCAGGATGGGTTAGTGCACTGGCATTCGTGCTCGTGCCGCTGAATCTCGTGCCCAACATCAGCGGTCGGGCTGCGCTGGTCGCATTTTCGGCCGGCGTCGCGATTGTAGTGCTCCTCCGTCCGCGCAGCCGCCTCCCGTGGATTGTTGCCGCAATGGTCGTCGCTGGCGCCTTCGCGCTATGGGCAACGGATGTCCATGTGCGCACCAGTGACGACGCCCGCCGGGAAATCAGCTTCGATCAGTTCGCAGACAACCTTACGTCGATCGTCAATGATTCTGACAACGAGGAACTCGACGGCTCGAAGCAGTGGCGCCTCCGCTGGTGGAATGACATTGTCGGCTACACCTTCCATGGCCGATATTTCTGGACCGGAAAGGGCTTTGGGATAAACCTCGCACTGGACGACAACTATCAGGTGACCGAGGCCGCGGACCTGCGAAGCCCGCACAACGGACACATGACGATCCTCGCCCGCACCGGCGTCCCCGGTCTGGTGCTCTGGTCGCTCGTGCATCTGGTCTGGGCGGCCAGCGTGATCCGCGCCTACATCCAGGCAACCCGCCGTCGCGACAAGCGCTGGGCGAACTTTTTCATCTTCCTGTTCGTCTACTGGCTGGCGTTTCTGATAAACGCGACCTTCGACGTCTTTCTCGAAGGCCCGATGGGCGGCATCTGGTTCTGGACGATATATGGCGTGGGCCTTGGATCGGTCAGAATATTTGAGATTTGCCCGCGCGTCCTGCACGACGCGGACGCCGAAGAAAAATTGCAGGCGGCACGCCATGCGAATTCTGCTCGTCCACAACTTCTATCAACAGCCGGGCGGCGAAGACCAGGTCTACCGCGCGGAAGCAGCGCTGCTTGAAAGCCACGGCCATTCGGTCGCGAGATTCGAGGCGAACAACGACGCCATCGACGCCATGAGCCGCCTGCGCCTTGCCGGCGCAACCATCTGGAACCCGCACGCCTATCGGCGTCTCCACGAACAAACGCTGGCCCATCGCGCGGACATCGTTCACTTTCACAACACATTCCCACTGCTGTCGCCAAGCGCCTGGTATGCCGCACGCCGGGCTGGGGCGGCTGTCGTCCAGACCCTGCATAATTTTCGACTGATGTGCCCCGCTGCCGTGCTCTATCGCGACGGCCACGTCTGCGAGCAATGCGCCGGGTTAACCATCCCCTTTCCGGCCGTTCGCCATCGCTGCTATCGCGACAACCGCGGTGCATCTGCAATTCTGGCCGCCATGCTCGGTACGCACAAAATGGCTCGCACCTATCACCGGGCTGTCGATTGCTATATCGCTCTAAGCGAATTCGCACGCGCGAAGATGATCCAGGGCGGCCTGCCGGCCAGGAAAATCGCCATTAAGCCAAACTTTATCGAACCAGCGCCCTCTATAGGCGTGGGCGCCGGCAAGTTTGCGCTCTTCGTTGGCCGGCTGACCCGCGAAAAGGGCGTTGCAACACTCTTAGATGCGTGGGAGCGCCATACGGCGAGAAATCCTGGATCGACAGGCGTGAAGTTGCTCATCGCCGGCGATGGCCCGCTTGCGGAGCTGGTCAGATCGAAGGTCGCCGAGCTGCCGCGCGTCGAATATGTCGGCCGACAGACGCCCGATCGCATCATCGAACTGATGCGCGACGCTGCACTTTTGGTCTTTCCTTCGGAATGGTACGAGGGGATGCCGCGCACGCTCATCGAATCGTTCGCCTGCGGCACGCCGGCGCTGGCATGTGACATCGGGACCATGCCGGAGATGATCAAGCCGGGCGTCAATGGCGAACTCGTCCGCCCCGGCGAAGCCACCGAACTGGCCGGAGCGCTGGACAAGCTCCTTGCCGACCCGGCAAGACTTTCCGCAATGCGCCCCGGAGCCCGCCAAGCGTATGAAGATCACTACACCGCGCATCGCAACATCGAATCCCTTTTGGCGTGCTACAAAGCCGCCATCGCCCGGCGCCATCCGAACGCGGCTCCAGTGTCTTGAGCTGTGCCGGCCGATTTTTCGCGCCGGCGGTATTTGACTTGCCCGCAGTTGCGATAACATATGCAACATAATGTCATTGGACGAAAAGACCTGTACAGCGATGAGCGCGAGAGACACCAACGGTAACTCCGCCAACGGCGGGAACGGCCATTCCAATGGAAACGTGGAAGATGCCGGCCCGGCTGCCGATTGCGGACTTGATGCACCGCCCCGCGATGACTGGTCCTGTGAAGATGCCGCCAGCCTGTATGGAATTAGCCGCTGGGGGCAGGGGTATTTTTCGGTCAACGCTGAAGGCAATGTTGCCGTGCATCCCGACCAGAACCCCGCCTTGTCAGTCGATCTGAAGAAGCTCGTTGACGAGCTGCGTGAGCGCGACATCCTGGCGCCGGTTCTCGTCCGATTCACCGATATCCTCAAGCATCGTGTTCAGAAACTTCACGACGTTTTCGCCCACGCAATCCGCGAACACGATTACAAGGGCGCCTACCGCTGCGTCTATCCGATCAAGGTCAATCAGCAGCGCCATGTCGTCGAGGAGATCCGCAACTTCGGCCAGGAATTCGGATTCGGCCTCGAAGCAGGCAGCAAGCCCGAATTGCTGGCCGTGATGGCGCTGGTCGATGACGCCGATACGCCGATCATCTGCAATGGATTCAAGGATGACGAATTCATAGAGGCCGTGATCCTTGCGACCAAGATCGGCAAAAACATCATCCCCGTTGTCGAGAAATTCAGCGAACTGGAATTGATCGTCAAATACGCCAAGCAGCATAACGTCAAGCCGTCAGTCGGCGTGCGCGTCAAGCTGGCCGCCCGCGGCGCCGGGCGATGGGAACAATCAGGCGGCGTGCGATCCAAGTTCGGCTTGTTCATCAGCGAAGTCGTGCAGGCGCTGGATTACCTGCGCTCAGTCGGCATGGGCGACTGCCTGAATCTGCTGCACTTTCATCTCGGATCGCAGATCAACAACATCCGCAACATCAAGAACGCGATCATCGAACTCAGTCGCGTTTATACCGAACTGCAGCGGCTCGGCGCCGGCCTGCAATACATCGACGTCGGTGGCGGCCTCGGCGTAGACTACGATGGCTCCAAGACCAACTTCGAATCCTCCATCAATTACGGCCTTCAGGAATACGCCAACGATGTGGTCTTTCACATCCGCGAGGTCTGCGACAAAGCCGGCGCTGCACATCCCACAATCATCAGCGAATCCGGCCGCGCCATGGTCGCGTACCACAGCGTACTGGTCTTCAATGTTCTCGGCTGGAGCGGCTTCAAGCGATTTGAATTTCCAACCAACCTCAGCGATGCCGAACGCGCCGAAATGCCCGCGCCGGTGGTGAATCTTTTCGAAACTTACCGCGACATCAATGAATCCAACCTGTTCGAGTACTACCACGACTCGCAGATCTCCAAGGACGCGGTGCTGAACCTCTTCAACCTCGGATACTGCTCGCTTGAACATCGCAGCCTGGCGGAGCGGCTGTTCTTTGGCATCTGCTCGAAGGTGCTGCAAATCGTCCGCCGCATGCCCGATATCCCCGAGGAATTTGAGGGGCTTGAGGCAATGCTCTCGGACACCTATTTCTGCAACATGAGCATCTTCCAGTCGATGCCCGACTCCTGGGCGATCGACCAGTTGTTCCCGATCATGCCGATCCATCGCCTCAACGAGGAGCCGACCGCCCGCGGCATATTGGCCGACATCACCTGCGATTCGGACGGCAAGGTCGATCGCTTCATCGACCGCCGCGACGTCAAGAGTGTGTTGGAACTGCACCCGTTCGAGCCGAACAAGGAATACTACATTGCGGCGTTTTTGGTTGGCGCTTATCAGGAAATTCTGGGCGATCTGCATAATCTGCTGGGCGACACCAACGCTGTGCATGTCAGTGTTGACGATCAGGGTCGCTACTCGATAGACGAAGTGATCGAAGGCGACACCGTTCGTGAGGTACTGCAATATGTCCAGTTCAGTGCCGACGATCTATTGCGCACCATGCGCAAAAGCGTCGAGCGCGCCCTCCGCGATCAGAAGCTGACAGTTGATGAATCACGCGTGCTGCTGAAGTTCTATGAGAACGGCCTGGAAGGCTACACCTACCTGGAATAAGCGGCGGCCTGCGGTCCAATCGCTAATTCAAACATCTCCATTCCAGTCCGGCGGCAGCAGAAGCACCGGAATGCGCGTGTTTTTGATCAATTCGACGGGAACATTCCCGGCAATCAGCCGGGCAAAGATGTTTTTGCCCGTCAGTCCCAGGACAATCAGCGTCACCCCCTGCTCGGCAGCCGTGTTCAGCACCGCCCGGGCAATATCATCGCTGAACAGCAGCAACGTCTGCACCACAATTCCCCGCTCATGCAGCGCATCACGCAGTTTGCGAATGGCGGCCTCGCCATCCGCCTGTTCCTGCTCGCGCATCTGCCCAGCGCTTGGCCGTGAAACATGCACCACCAGCACCTCGGCCCCCAGCCGCCGCGCCAGGTCGCCCATCGGCTGAGTGGCTTTTTCGGCCGCCCAAGAACTGCTGACCGCCACCATTATCCGGCTCATGACCCATGGTGATACCCCCGGCGTGCCCAACCCGTCAACCAGCGACCCCACCTTTAAGCCAGTTCACCGACCCGATCGCCGGGCTGACACGGTCGATCCAAACGGAAATCCTACAGACCATCCCGGACGTATTTGCCATACCCGGCTTGAATGGGGCCGATTCCGTCGTCATCGTACCTTCGCATTGCCACCTCGAGGTCGCGCACCACGATGCCGAGTTGAGTCGATTCAGTGAAAGCAGGCTCGGGCATCGGTTCCTCTCAAATCAGTCGACTTGGTGCGCTTTCCAAACGCACGTGGGAGAAATTGCTAAATACCCTACGGTCTATTCTGCTCACCGTGCCCAAGAGACACTCTTTCGCTCCGACTTGCCAACCGCGTAACGTTGATTTTCGGCCCGGCGTTGATCTGCTCCACCGACCTCCCGTTCGAATATACACCCCGATTCGACCTTCCACGACGCCGCGCCTAAAATTGTTCAACCAACGCACAGTTCGCGTAGTACCACATGCATCGTCGCAGGCTCCACGCTGCGGACAGGATCACTTCCTTGCCTGAAGGTATTGCCATGCCAACCACCCGTTTCCTGCCGCAAATCCCTTTTTTTGGTCGGCTCATCGCGCTCTGCGCGGCCCTGCTCTTGGCCACCTCTGCCCTCGCTGAGCTCAAATATGAGCTTCCCGATTTCCAGATGGAACTGGCGCTTCAAGGCGCGGTTTTTAATTTTGGCCAGTCCGCGTCGGATCAGCGGCCTTCATTACTGATCGACGCCTCGCGCTATGGCGATCGCTGGGATCGCGTCTGGGGCGTGGCGCGTAATTTCAATGTCGCCATCCATGCCGGCCGAATCGAAGCCGCGACCATCACAGACGACGCCATCGAGATGACCCTGCTGATGAAAATCGAGCCCGACGCCTGGATTCCCGGCGGGCGCGGCACATATCACATCCACCTGAAGCGATCGGCCGACGGCACGCTCGAAGGAACATTCGATGGGACGTTCAACAATGCGTCTGTCAGCGGCCGCGCAATTGGTCGTGTGCAACCGACGCCCACACCAATGGACGGGTACCAGCCGATTCAGCCCCGCGAGCACCCGCGCATACTCTTCCGCAAAAACGACTTGGCGCAAATTCGCCAGCGGGCC
>JBBQCK010000065.1:0-9047 GCA_038318605.1 Tepidisphaerales bacterium
CGCCGCATCCAGAGGGGGGTCGCTGGCTTCGGACCATGGCAGTCGCTCGAGCAGTTGGGCACAACGTGCGCGGATTTCCGGCGCAGTCGCATCCATTCCTGCAAGTACGGCAGGGCGGGCCCGCTGGCCGGCAGACATCAGTGCGGCTTCAGCGCGGTCGCGTGCGGCGGGGTGGTCGGCGCCGAGCTGCTCGACCAGAGTTGCGTATGCAGTATCGACGGCCGGACGGGTGGTCGCAGACGGCAGGGCGGGCAGCGAATCGGCGCTGCAGTTTGTCGATTGGCCCGCCAGCGCCGCAATGAGCAAAAGCGCGGCTTTGACCTTCGAAATTCGCAAGCAACGAACGGTCACTGCAAAATATCATACGCAGAACGCTCGGTCGGTCGCAAAGCTGCGACAGCAATTCAAAAAAATGCCGACCAAATGATGTTGCGATGCATAGAATTGGCGGGCACTTTTAGCGATAATACGCGACCCGTTTGAGAGTACCTCGCCCCGGCCGGATGCCGTGGTGGTTGCTACCTCCCAACAGGGTCTTACCGAGCGAGTACATGGCAGAAGCCGACGAGTCGAAAAAGATCGATGAAGTGGAGTCCGAGGGACAAGTGGCTGCGGCGGAGGCCGGCCCACAACGTCATAACGCCGATTACAACGAGAGTACGATCCAGGTGCTGGATGATGTGGAGCACGTTCGCAAGCGGCCGGGTATGTACATTGGCGATACCACTGGTCGCGGGCTTCACCATCTGGTGTATGAGGTCGTGGACAATTCAATTGATGAGGCGATGGCGGGCCACGCGCGAGTCATCTTCGTAAAGTTGAACAAGGAGGGCTCCGTCAGTGTTGTCGATGACGGGCGCGGTATTCCGGTGGGAATTCATCCCACGGCTGGCATTCCGACCGTTGAAGTTGTGCTGGCAACGCTCGGGGCGGGCGGAAAATTTGAACACAACGAAGATTCTGCGTACCGCACCAGCGGCGGTTTGCATGGTGTAGGCGCATCGGTCGTAAACTTCCTGAGCGAATGGCTTGAGGTGGAGGTGCGCCGCGATGGAAAAGTGCATCACATGGAGTTTGAGCGGGGTCGCAAATCCAGCGAGCTGAAAGTTGTGCCGGCTGTCGGATGGACCACGCCGACAGGGACAAAAGTGACCTTCAAGCCCGACGGAGAGGTCTTTCCGGATACGGTATTCAAATATTCTGTGCTGGCGGGGCGTATGCGCGAGTTGGCGTATTTGAATGAGGGCCTGCACATCATCATTGAGGATGAAACGTCCGCGAAGCGGGAGGAATTTAAATTCACGCAGGGGCTGATTGAGTTCGTCAAGTATCTGAATGAAGGCAAGCAGTCGATGTCGCCGGAGGTGATCTACTTCAAGAAGGAGGATCCCGCGACGCGCCTGATGCTCGAAGTGGCGATGAGCTACAACGACGGCTACAACGAAACGCTCTTTACATTCGCCAACAACATCAACACCCACGAAGGCGGAACGCACCTGAGCGGATTCAAAACCGCATTAACCGGCACGTTGAATCGTTACGCCGAAAGCCATGGGTTGATGAAGGATGTGCGGCCCAGCGGCGACGATGTCCGAGAAGGCCTGACGGCAGTGGTTTCGGTAAAGGTTCCAGAGCCGCAGTTTGAAGGGCAGACCAAGACCAAATTAGGCAACAGCGAGGTCGAAGGATTCGTTACGTCCGCCGTAAGCGAGAAGCTCGGACAATACTTCGAGGAACATCCGAAGGAAGCAAAGGCGATTTTCGAAAAAGGCCTTCTGGCCGCGGAGGCGCGCGAAGCCGCGCGCAAGGCGCGCGAATTGACGCGGCGTAAAAGCGCGCTGGAAAGCGGTAGCCTGCCTGGCAAGCTCGCGGACTGCCGATCAAAAGACGTCGATATCACCGAGCTTTTTCTGGTCGAGGGTGATTCGGCCGGTGGCAGCGCCAAGCAGGGGCGCAATTCCGATGTTCAGGCGATTTTGGCGCTGCGTGGCAAGCTCCTGAACGTCGAAAAGGCAAACCTCGTCAAGATGCTCGGCCACGAGGAAATTCGCACGATCATCAGTGCGCTGGGCTGTGGCATCCGCGAGGAATTTGACGAATCGAAGCGGCGATATGGCAAGATCATCATCATGACCGACGCCGACGTGGATGGCAGCCACATTCGCACCTTGCTGTTGACGTTTTTCTTTCGGCACATGCAGGATCTGATCAAAGCCGGCCGCGTGTATGCGGCCCAGCCCCCGCTTTATCAGGTGACGCGCAAGAAAAAGAGCGAATATGTATTGAATGAACGAGACATGCGCCGCCGGCTGACAGAAGCAGGGCTTGAGGGCGCGTACCTGATCGTTCGCGATTCGGACACCGGTGCCGAGGTCCGTCGCATCGAAGCAAAGGAGTTGACGGACACCGTCGATCGGCTTAACCGGCTTGAAGAACTGGTGCGAATTGTCGAGCTTCGCGGCATTGATTTCGCGCAGGTCATCGAAAAGCATAAGGAGGACTCGGCCGGACGATTTCCCCTCTATCGCGTGCTGATTGAGGGCCACGACGAACTGTTTTTCGACGCCGCCGGCCGCGAAGCGTTTTTATCCCGTCAGAATTTGTTGAGCGACGAGCCGACGAGCGGCCAGCAGCAGGCCAGCGCAGGCAATCAGCCTGGCGCAAGTAATGGCGATGCCACGACCGGCGAAGCGAAAGCGGCCAACCCAAAACCGGGCGACCCCGCCAGCGGGGGGGCGGAAGCCAAGAGACTGATTCGCAATGAAGAACTGCACGAAATAAAGGAAATTGAGCGGCTGGCAACAACGCTCTCGAACTACGGGCTTATGCTTGATGACTATTATCTCACGCAGGAAGAATCGGTGACGGGCGAGCGGCTTGCGACCAAATACGCTCTCGGCAGCGAAGACGGCGTGCATAATATCGCCGGCATTTCGCAGGTGTTGACGACAATCCACCGCGTCGGAAAGCAGGGAATCGAGGTCAAGCGATTTAAGGGCCTTGGTGAGATGAACAGTGAGGAACTTTGGGAAACAACGCTCGACCCGAGCCGGCGGGTGCTGCTTCGCGTAACCATCGATCAGGCGAGCGACGCTGAAACAATGTTCAGCGTGCTGATGGGAGAGGATGTTGAGCGACGGCGGCAATTCATTGAGGATCACGCACTGGAAGTGAAGAACCTGGATATCTGATCCGGCGTCCCACCTTAAGTTGGCCGGCAACGCCATCAATGGCCGGAGAAATCGCCTCATGCGTCCAGAACTTTTTCGACTTCCCATTCCATTTGCGGGCAAAGAGATTCCGATCTATGGCTTTGGCCTGATGTTGGTCATTGGGTTTCTGCTGGCGATCCGCCTCGTAAAAATTCTTGCAAAGCGGCGTGGACTTGATCCGGAGCAATTCGTCTCGGCGGCGCTTCTGGCGCTGGTGACGGGAATTATCGGTGCTCGGCTGTCGCATGTGCTGGAAAATTTCCACGAGTTCACGCACGGGCCGTCGGTTTGGGCGGATGTAAAGGCAATGTTCGATCTGACCAGCGGCGGTCTGACCTATTACGGCGGTTTTTTGCTGGCATTTCCGACGCTGGTCATCTACGCGCTGCGGAAGAAGATTCCGGTACGCATCGGCATGGATGTTGTCGCGCCGTGCATCCTCGTCGGACTTGGCTTTGGGAGGGTCGGCTGTTTTTTGAACGGTTGCTGCTACGGCGAAGCATGCTCGCTTCCGTGGGCGGTTAGCTATCCTTATCACTCGATTCCGTATTTGGATGATGTGTCGGCCAATCGTGTTGAAGTACCGGATTCCTTGCGCGAGGATCTCACTGTAAATCACTACGGATACATCCGTACGCAGGTGAAGACGCAATCCGAGGTGCGCGCCGACGGACTGACAGCTGAGGCGTCCGAGCAGCATTCTCTTTCGCGGCATCCGGCGCAGCTCTATAGCACCATCACCGCGTTGCTTCTGGCTGCGCTGCTCGTTGCGTATTTCAACATGCCGCATGCGCCCGGCCGGGTCTTTGCCTTGATGATGATGCTGGAGGGCGTGACGAGGTTCATTCTGGAGATGCTGCGCACTGAGCCGGCAGTAATTGGTCGGGGATCGGGCAAGCTCAGTTCGCTGCCTGCCATGAGCCTGAGCATGGTCCTTGGGGTGCTGCTGTTGGGACTGGGTGCGGTTCTGTGGATCCATTTTGGCCGGCTGGCGCACCTGCGCGGCGAAGTTCAGGGGACCGGCGGCGCTGTTGTAACCTGAGCGTTTTCCTGCCTGAAGCTGAATCGTAAACCGCGCGATGGAATTGCACCACGATCGCTCTATAATCGAGCCAACTTCGGCGCAACATCAGGAGGATCGCTTACGTGGCGCAGGCTGACATCATCATCGCGGACGAAAAAATGCTTCCCGGCGCCGTGGAACTCTACAACGCGATGTTCCGTCCCCGGCGAGAGGTCGATTTCTTCAAACGCCGATTCATGGGGCGATATAATCCATTGACGTTGATGGCGCGCGTGGATGATCGGCCCGTGGGTTTCTGGATGGGCTTCGAGTTGAAGCCAGGAATGTTCTACCATTGGATGGGCGGTGTTCACGCTGATTTCCGCCGGCAGGGCGTTGCGCGGCAGCTCCAGGATGCCCAAGGCGCCTGGGGCAAGGATCACGGTTACGAATACATCCGCTGCGAATGTATGAACCATCAGCGCGAATTTGTGCATTTTGCCGTATCGCTGGGATATGACATCGTCGGCATCCGCTGGGATTCAACCCATGCGGACAACCTGATCGTCTTTGAAAAGACAGTGTCGGAGTGAGGCGGGCGCCGGTCTATTCCCCCGCCGCGCTGCTGACGGCGCACGGCCGGGCGATGTGGTTGCCGGATGGTTCGGCGTGAGAATTTGAACGATCGTTTGGCACAGTTTCAGTTTCCGTGGCGGCCGATCGGATCGGTGCATAGTAATTTCGATCGCTCTGTTGGATCTGGCCGACGATCAGAAAACACCACAGCGTCACAGTGATGCTCAGCACAACCACGGGGAATCGCAGGCTGGGTGTATTTTGTATCGACATGCGTCTTTCGCCCTTAACGGCACGCCGCATTTGGATTGGCGTGCGTCCACTCAGTACATCGACGCAATATGCAGGTAAGTTTGGCGATCCGGCAGCCAGGATCGCGGAATTGGGAAAGATTTGTGACGATAGACGCGTTCCTTGCCTGGCTGCGAAACCCCGATCGCCGGCCGGCGGTCATGGGGATATTGAACGTCACGCCCGATAGTTTCAGCGATGGAGGGCGGTATTCCGATGCAGGGGCGGCTTGCGCCGCCGCGGAGGAGTTGATCAGAGTCGGTGCTGACGTCATCGACATTGGCGGCGAATCAACCCGGCCGGGCGCTCAGCGCGTTGATGCCGCCGAACAGCGCCGGAGGATAATACCTGTCATCGACGCACTGGCGCGCAGCTCGAAGGCGGTGATCTCCGTCGATACCACCCGCGCCGAAGTCGCCGAGGCTGCGCTGGACGCGGGCGCAGCGATGATCAACGACATTTCCGCCGGCTTGGAAGACGCGGCAATGTTGCCCTTGGCCGCGCGCCGTGCCGCGCCGATCGCGTTGATGCATATGCAGGGAGAGCCGGGAACCATGCAGTACGCGCCGGCCTATTCGGACGTTTGTGTGGAGGTGCGCGAGCATCTCCAAAACCGCCTTCGGGCGGCGGCTGATGCGGGTATCGCCCAAGAACAGATCATGCTCGATCCAGGCATCGGATTCGGTAAAACGATCGAACACAATCTGACGTTGCTCCGGCGACTGGATGAGTTTCGAGCAATTGGCCGGCCATTGCTTGTCGGCACGAGCCGCAAAGGATTTATCGGGCGAATTACGGGGGAAACGGGCGCTGCCGGCCGGCTCATGGGATCGGCGGCGAGCGTTGCATGGTCCATCGCCCGCGGGGCGGACATGGTGCGCGTGCACGATGTCGGCGCGATGAGCAAAGTAGTACGCATGATTCGGGCGATACAAAGCGGGGCGGACGAGTCAGGTGCGGTTTGATCGAGGAAAATCATCGGCCCCGCCGCGGGGCTGCGATGCAGGACTGGCCGGCCGGGGCTATAGTGTGGAACGGACGCGATGGACACGGAAATCTTCAACCTCAGGACATTCATCTCCGCGATCAAGGTGTATGGTCCGTGGCGGGTCGGCCTCGAACTTCTTTTCATCGGCTTTTTTGTTTACATGATCATCCGGTTTCTGCGCGGCACGCGCGGGGCTCGCCTGCTGAAGGGCGTCGGCTTCGTTTTGATCATCTTCTACCTGTTGATGCAGCTCGTGGCCAAGGATTTTCAGCTTGACCGCATTCAGTTTCTGTACGGTAAGTTCCTTCTGTTCGCTTCGTTTGCGGTTGTCGTCGTCTTTCAGCCGGAAATTCGCCGCGCATTGATGAAGCTCGGTGAAACATCGCTTTTCAAACGTTTGTCGCGCGAGGGCAATGACGACATCCGGGCGATTGTTGAAACGGCGCACTTTTGTGGGCGGCGGAAGATCGGGGCGGTCATTGCCATTGCCCGCGATACGGGACTCGGCGGCATCGCTGAGAGCGGTACACGCCTCGACGCAGAAGTTTCCGCTGCGCTGTTGAACACGATCTTTTGGCCAAACAGCCCGCTGCATGACCTGGGGGTTATTGTCAGCGGCGGACGCATCACCCACGCTGGAGTGCAGTTTCCACTCGCCGAAAGCGGTGACCTCGAACAGCAGCTTGGCAGCCGGCATCGGGCAGCCGTCGGCATGAGCCAGGAATCGGATGCGGTGGTGGTCGTCGTATCAGAGGAGTCGGGCGACATCAGCGTCGCGGACCGGGGCGCTCTCACGCGCAAGCTTACGCCCGATGGGCTGCGGCAACTCCTGGAAGGAACACTCGGCCGCGAGCCGGATGTTCGCAAACCCGATCGCGACGAGTCATCCGTTGCGCAGACGCGCGGCGCGGCCGCCCCGGCGAAGTTGTAATCAACGCGGTGATATCATGTCCGACCAGCAATCGAAAATTGACATCCCCACCAAGCCGACGTTTTCCCGTCGCGACGAGGAGCCAGGCGAGACGAAGCCGCCTGAAACCGGCTTTCTGCGGTCCCTGCTCACGCGTGAAGGTTTTCTAGGCGGCGTAAGGACATTGGCATGGGTACTCCCGCTGACTATCCTGATCTGGGCCTACGCAGAGCGCGAGGAGGCGGTGACTGAAACAGTGGTGGTGCCGGTCAACCTTCAGGCCGACCAGACCGATCGCGTGCTGACGATCCGCGACCAGACAGATAACAATATTGCCGTTGAATTAAAAGGCCCTCGCGCGGGCATCCAGCGATTGAAGGACCAGATTGAAAAAGGACTTTCGCCGGTCAACCTAAGGGTTGTAACGCAGGGTGCCAATCCCAACGAGACGCTGACCGTTTCCATCGCGAGCGAATTAAAAACCAACACTGTTTTTCAGCAGAATGCCTTGGAAGTGATCCGCACACAGCCCCCGAACCTTCGGGTGAGCGTCGATTTGAAGGAGACGCGCGAACTGCCGGTGGTCGTTTCACCGGAGGACTCCCTGCGATTCGGCAAGGTCACCATCAAGGCGCCGGCAGTGAAGATCACAGCGCCGCACAAATACTTTGCAACGCTCGCCACCGCGACTGATGGAGAGGGTTTTGTCTATGCACGCCTGGAGGGCCTCGAAAAGTATGTCGGGCAGATTTATGACGGTGACGTCCCAATCTATTTGCCGGTGAAGGACGATCGCGTGGAGGCTCCGTCGCACGTCAAGGCACGGGTGGACATCCCGGCGGCCGACATGCCGACGCTGCAGATTCCTTCGGTGCCGATTTACATAGACCAGCGCTATGACGAGGTGCAGGGCTATCGCGTGGAGTTGCAAGGCCAGTTTGGCGTTGTACCCAATGTGTGGGTGAAAGGCCCGGCGCGCCAGATCGACATGATCAAATCACCCTCGTTTGCACCCCGTGCGATCGTTCATCTTTCGATCCGCGATCGATCGGACGCATTCAACGAACACGAATTGACGAAGGACGACTTCAATTTCCCGGAGGATGTCAACCTTATTCCGCCGCCGGGCGACCCGGGGCGCAAATATACCGTCGGGGTGCGCATCGTGCCGGAATAGCGGGATTTCCAGCATTTTTGCGGAGGTCGCGGGGCTCGGCTCGCTCGGGAATGCGGCGTGGGATAGAATCGCCCCTATGGCTGAGGTGCGTGAAACAGTCGAGGCGATCGGACGGGCGGCGCGCCGGGCAAGCCGGCAATTGGTTGGCCTGAATGGCTCGACAAAGGTCGCTGCACTGTTGCGCGTGGCGTCGGCGATCCGCGAATCGTCAGCGGAATTGCAGAAAGCCAACGCAATTGATTTGATGGCGGCGCGTGAGGCAGGGACGGCCGCCCCACTGGTGAAACGCCTTGAACTTAACGACAAGCGCATCACGGCGATGGCGGATGCGGTCGAGCAGATCGCGGGCCAAACCGATCCAGTCGGCCAGATCGTCGAAGGGTATGTCCGGCCAAACGGCTTACGCATCCAGAAGGTGCGCGTGCCGATGGGTGTGATTCTTTTCATCTACGAAAGCCGCCCAAACGTCACGAGCGACGCGGCCGCGCTGGCTCTAAAAAGCGGCAACGCCATTATTCTGCGCGGCGGGAAAGAGGCGTTTCACTCCAACTCGGCGATTGCGGCGATCGTGTCCGATGCTCTTCGAGCCTCTGGCATCGATCCTGCTGCTGTACAGCTTGTGCAAAGCACAGATCGCGCACTTGTGCCTGCGCTTTGCAAATTGAACGACTACATCGACGTGATCATTCCGCGTGGCGGAGAAAATCTGATTCGCACCGTCGTACAGGAAGCGACCATTCCGGTGCTAAAGCATTTCACCGGCAACTGTCACATTTACATCGACGCTGCTACTGAACATTCCGAGGCGATGGTGCGGCAGGTCTGCGTCAATGCGAAAACGAGCTATCCGGGGGGCGCGGTGTGCAATGCTGTGGAACACCTCTTGTTTC
>JBBQCK010000066.1:0-8976 GCA_038318605.1 Tepidisphaerales bacterium
CGTCGGAGATGGTGACGGGGTTTTGCTCCCACGGATTGTTGCCCGACCGGCTATTGCGAGCTCCGATGCGTCGGCGAATCAGCACGCCGTTGTTTGGATCCTGCGTGGCGGCGACGCGCGGGTAGATATTCAGCCACGCTATGGCGCCCTGTTCGCCGAACGCATCAACAGCGGCCAGCGCCCCGAGGTTCGTGCAGACGTAGATTCGGCCGGACGCGTAGGCGAGATGGCCGACCTCATCGTTGGACGATGGAATGCCCATGTACTGCATTCCGTTGGCGCACGATGCGACGAAGGTTGACCATCGGAATCGGCCCGTCGGCAGGTCGTAGCAGAAGAGATAGACCTCGTCGCTGCCCGAGACGCCGGCCACCCCGCCACGCGCCGCGACGAAGACATTTTCGCCAACAACCAGTGGCGAACCCGAAAAGGCCATCGATCGCGCGGCGTTTGGCCTTTGCCCGGCGGCGCGCTGATCGGCGGCGCCGGGCTCAGCGGCATCTCCTTCAGCGGTTGGCGAGACGTTCCATCGCTGCCGGCCGGTTTCGCGGTCGATGCAAACGAGGCGCGTCCCCGTGGGTGATGTGACAACGCCCTGCGGCGTCATGGTGACGCCGGCATTTCCCAGCACCGCGAGTATTGAGGTGTCGGTCAGCACCAGCGCGTTCTGGCGCGACAGCACTATCGGCGATAGATTGCCTGCGAGCGACATCTGCGGCGTCGGCCGAAAAACCGATGAGCCGATATTCTGTACCCAGGACGCCAGAGGCGCGCCGCTTTCATATTGCGCGGCGCTGACGGTCATGCCATCGGACACAAACAGTTGGCCGCGATCGACGACGGGCATTTCCGTGAGGGTCAGGCCGCTGTTCTCGGCGCCTTCAAACATGGCGGCACGCTGCTTGTCGATGGCGGAAGCCGGTGCGGCCGGGGGCGCGCCGGGCACTGCTATGCGATAAATGCGGGCCAGCGCCGCATCGGATTTGGAGATACCCAGCTCACTTTGAGGAATCTGCGAGCGGGAGGGATCGCCACCGATCATCGTCCACGCGCCGGATTGGCCGGACGAGGTAAACACCGAGCCGGCCGGGGGGATGTCCATCGCGTCCTTGAGCGCATCTACAAACAGAACATCCTGCCCGCCGATGTGGCCGATTTCATTGGGATATTCGCGAGCAAGCTGATCGGCGCGATCGTGGGCAAGCTGGGTCGAGCGATTGAGGTAGTAGGCGAGGGCTGCTTTGAACAAAAGCTTGGGGCGCTCGACCTGCACGGAAGGATGCCGCGTGAGCAACTGATCGGCCCACATGGCGGCGGCGTTGTAGTCACCAGATTCGAGATACAAATCGACCAGTTGCACGCCGGCGGTGCGGGCGGCCTCGGTCACAAAATATCGTCCGAGAATCGCCTGCAGGCCCGCGACATCGCCGGGCTTGGTTTGGGCGAGCGCCGCGGCGGCCGCAGGCTCGAACTTGCCGCGATAGATTGCCAGGCCCTCTTCAGGCCATTTGGTCAGCGCCTCGGTGGAGATCGTCGCCAGCGATGCGTATTGCGTGATGACCTTCCTGCCATCGACCATGGAGGGGACCATGTCCGATCCATATTTCTCGATAATTTCCTGATAGACGTCGGCGGCCTTGTGCCATTCCTTATAACTTTCCATCCGCCGGGCCTGCTGGAATTTTTCCTTGGCGGTTGCGGATTCCTTGACGTAGACGCCTTGATTGGCGTCGTTGCCGGCCATGGCGTCGTTGCCATCGATCTCAAGAATGCCGGGTACGCCGGAAACGCGTGCGCCTGGCCTGAGCAGCATTGCCGATCCGGCGACAGCAACGGCGAGCAACGTGCGCCGCCAGGAGGCAAACTGGCGCTGCGATTGAAAAAACCTGCTGATACGCATCTTCGAGACTCCCAGGGTCACAATGCACAGGGCTCGCATGCCCGCGAACTGCTTCACTTCGCCGCGGAACCGGCTTCGCCACAGGGTGCGGGACAACACGGGACTACAACACGCGCGCGGCGTTAACCCGTCAGGGGCGCGGCCCCTCAATATATTTGATCCATAACGGGGCCAAACGTTGCACCTCGGCCGGGTCGATCTTGTCGCGATTCGACCATATTCCCAGCTCCAAGGCGTGATGCGCGGGCGAATCGCCAATTTGGCCCCTGCGATCGGCCATCAGTCGCACTGAGTGGCGCATCAGATCCATTGCCCGTCCCGACGCACTTTTCAAATTTCCGAGTATTTCTGCGAGCAGCGCATCGGGCTTCACACCGGCCGAATCTTTCGCCGGTGGCTTCCAGCAATCATAGTCTGTCACCAGGGCAACCAGTGCGTAGGCGATTTCGGCCTCGCGCGCCAGCTTCGCTTCGGGAAGCGCGGTCATGCCGATCAGATCGCCTCCAAGAATTCGATGCATGAGCGATTCGGCACGACTGGAGAAGGCGGGGCCTTCCATGCAGACATAGGTTCCGCCGTCGTGAATGGCCGAAGGTTTCGGCGCATCGACGGACGATGTCGGTAGCGATTTCGCCGCTTCAAGCAGGATCGCGCGCAGTGCTTCGTCAAACGGATGGGCAAACTCGACGTGAACAGCCGCATGATCAAAAAATGTCGATTGCCGGCCGCGCGTCTGGTCGATCACCTGATCGGCAATGACGAGATCCTGCGGCCGGTATTCCTCGCGGAGGCTGCCGACCGCCCCGGATGCGATGATGTGTGTGCAGCCGAGGTGCTTCAACGCGAATATATTGGCGCGATAAGGCACGCGCGAAGGATTGAACAAATGACCCGGCCCGTGCCGCGATAAAAGCAACACCGGCACGCCATGCCAGTTGGTCTCAAGAATCGCATCGGATGTCGGCCCGAAAGGTGTATCGATGCGATGGGGAACGGCACCTGCTTCATTCGCGGCCATTTCGCCAAGTCCTGACCCGCCGATCAGTCCGATCTTTGTTGGATTCATCAAGCACAAAGTGTACGCGGCACGACTCGATCAGAAAACTGGCGAGGCTTGCTGATGATGGGGAGACTCGCGGCCGCTGAGCACGACCGGCCGATTTGCCATACCTACGGACCTCAAAGCCATGACAAATAGCAATATACTTATATCTAATCGCCACGATATGACAAATAATTCGACTTCTTGAAATTTCGAATGGTGTCAGTTGGTTTCCGAATTAGTTAGATCTCACATCACCATAAAAAACCTTTCTTTTGTATCGAGCAGTATTGAGCTAACAAGGAGCAGTGGATGCAGGACATTGTCAATGAAAGCAATCTTTCGACGCGCCGGCGCGTTTTAGGCTTAGCCGCCGCGGCTGGGCTTGGGGCTGCGGCATTAGCAATATTCGGCGTGCCGACTATTGCGTTCGCAAATGACGAGGATCCGGAAGACGTGATGCCGGGCGACAAGAACGCCGCCGATGCGTTTCCCGGCATTCCGGGGCGGAATATCAACGAGGTTGTGCTGAATTTTGCATTAACGCTCGAGAATCTCGAGGCCGACCTTTATCGGCAGGCGCTGAATCTCGCGTCCGGCCGCCCGCTGACATCCCCACTCAGCGGCAATCCGTCTGTTTACAAGCGCAAGGCATCGGGCGGCGGTTTGTCAGCCGACGATACGGCGGCGGCGTTTTTGTATCTTCGCCAATTCACCTACGTGGAAGCGGCCCACCGCGATTTCCTCAAAGCCGCGATCAAGGCGGGCGGCGGCAAGCCGGTCGTGCCCAACCGGATGGGATATCATTTCACAAGCGATGTCGCGCCGAATATGAAGGCGATTCTGACCGCCATTCTTCCACTGGAGGAGACCGGCGTGCGAGCGTACCTCGGCGCGCTCCCATTCATCACCAAACGGTCGATTGCGGTTACAGCGGGAAGTATTTTTTCCACAGAGGCTCGGCATTCGGCGGTGGTTTCCCGCGTGCTGGGCGGGAGCGCCGGGCCGCGCAAAATGGCGGGGGATCAGATGGTTGCCGAGAGCTATCCGAGCCCCAACACCTTTGAATATTTTCTTCAGCCATCGGTGGTAATTGATCGTGTCGGAGCATTTTACGGCGAATGATCACCTCCGATTTTCACCACTTCCCGTTTTTTAACAGCCATTTCCCAATGAGGAACAGATGAATTTTGAATCCCTGAATAGCACTGCCCTTGCCGGTCGACGCAATTTCGTGAAGCGATGCGCATTGGCCGCCACTGGGGTGGCAGTCGCAGCGGTCGCGTCTCCCGCACTGGCCGTCTCGCCCGCGCTTCGATTTGCCGACATTCCCGGCCAGGGGGACGTGAAAGTACTTAACTTCGCGCTTGCCTTGGAAGACCTCGAGGCGAATTTGTACTCGCAGGCGCTCGCTCGCCTTACGACCGGCGGGCGCAGCTCCGTCGGCGCCACGATTCCCGGGCTCAACCTGCCGGCCAGTGCCGCGGATGTCGATGTCATTCGCGATTTTGGTGAGGTCGAGCGAGAACATCGCAACTTTCTCAGGTCAGCGATAGAAGGCGCCGGGGCAACCGCCATCAGCCGCTTTAATTATGATTTCGGAATGCAGAACCGCAGCCGCAAATCGGTGATTCAGCTCGTATACATCGCCGAGAAAACCGGAGTTAGCGCATACTTGGGCGCGATTCCGTATTTGAAGACGCGCACTTACATTCAGACCGCCGGCGCGATTCAGGGAACCGAGGCGCGGCATACCGCGATCATCGCGGATGTAATTAATGAGCTGTTCGACGACGGCCTTGACGTTGCTCCTCGCTCAAACAACAACAACGGCATCGACGCGGCGTTGTCACCTGACATGGTGCTCGCAAGCGTTTCGCCGTTCATTGTCGTGTAATGACGCGCCATGCGGCCCATCACTCATACACACATCCCATGGCCGCGCACACGGCTGGTTCAAGGCGCGTTCACCTTCATTGAGGTGATGTTTGCGGTGGTGTTGCTGGGTGTCGGGCTGACGTTCTGCGCTGCGATGTTTCCCGTGGCCGCCAGCCAGCTTCGGCGAAATCTCGACGACGCGCATGCCGCGTCGCTCGCGGTCAACGCCGTGGCGAGCATTTCAGCGCACGCTTGCGACCAGAGCATGCCGCCGACCAATGGCGCCGTTCGATGCCCGGCCGAGTTTTGGTCCACCATCAGCGGAGATTCGCGGAACACGGCCGATCCTTCTCTGGCCTGGTCGGCGATGTATCGTCGCGAAAGCGGGGAATCCTTCGCCCAAGTTTGGGTGATCGCGCTGCGCGCCAAAAATCGCGAGATCTTCAGCAGCGATGATTTCGTGTCCCCCTCGGACGAACCAGCGCCGCTACAGCCGCGCCCGGTCCGGGTGACGCTGAACGACGGCGTCGGTGGCCCGGATATCGCGACTTTTCGCCGCAACGATCAAACGTTCAACAACCAGGCTATCGGCCCGGGAGCGTTTCTGGTGATTGCCGAGGACGGGGATGGCGGCGCGGTGGGCAAGGTATACCAGATCGGAAATGCCCGACCCGACCTCGGCCCGGATGCCTGGGAACTGATGCCCGGCCACGATATGCGCAGCGACAGCGAAAACGTCGAAGCGGTAATCGCGATGGTCGTCGGCCGCCCGCCCGCGAATCCCGATCAACCCCAAAGCGCCACCAATCCCCCATCCGGCGAAGTGCAGGATATTGGCATTTACACTTCTTACGTGCAGTTGAGGTAGCGAGCAGTCATGGCGCAACTGCGCTGACGACGGGTTATTCTGCCGGCATGCCACCGCGCGGCGTATCATTCGACGAACGGGTTGGCCTGGCTTGGGCGGGAACAAACATCAACGGCACGATCTTTCGTCGAGACCCCATCACCTCGATCGCCGATCGTCAGGTCGTCTCCTACTATGACGCCCAAGGCCAACTTGTGCTCGCGGATCGGACCATTGGCAGGCCCGGCTGGCGATTGAATGTCACCAGGCACGTCGCCAAGGTGCGCGATGCGCACAATGGCGTCAGCATCATGTTCGACGACATCGGCCGGCTCCATTGTTCATTCGATCATCATGCCACACCCTTGAAATATGCTGTCGCCGACCCAGGGACGACTCAACTTAGCGAGATCTGGCCAATGACCGGGTCCGACGAAAGCCGCGTAACCTATCCCGAATTTTATCCTATGCCGGGCGGGAGCATGTTGTTCCTGTATCGCAGCGGTGGTTCGGGCGATGGAAGCCTTGTCGTCAATCGGCTTGATCCAGGCTCCGACCAATGGACGCGCGTTCAGGTTTGTCTGATCGCCGGCGAGGGCGCCTGCAACGCCTATTGGCAGGCGCACATCGATTTATCCGGCATGATTCATCTGTCGTGGACGTGGCGGGCAACGCCCAATGCCGCGACAAATCAGGACATCTGCTACGCGCGTTCGGCCGACCACGGACAGACGTGGCAACGTAGCGATGGCTCGGCCCAGCGCGTTCCGATCACCCGCGCAAACGCTGAAATAATCGCCCCAATATCGCAAGGTCGCGATCTCATTAACTCGACAACAATGACCGTCCTTCCTGACGGCCGGCCAGTCATCGCAACCTATTGGCGGCCGGAGGGCGCTTCCGCGCCGCAATACATGCTCGTGATGCAAGGCGATGAGGGCTGGTCCGCGCGACAAATCGGAATGCGCAATGGAGACTTCGTACTCGGCGGCGTCGGCTCGCGGGCGATTCCGATTGCCCGGCCGTTGGTTGTCAGCAACGGCGATAAGACAGCTGTATTCATCCGTGATTGCATGGCGAATGGCCGCCTGACGGTTCTGAAAACAGGCAATATCGATTCCGGCAACTGGGAAACCGAAGATGTCACGGACGACGATGTCGGCTTCCTTGAGCCAAACCTGGATCGACGACGACTTCGGGCGACTGGCGAGGTTCATCTTTATGTTCAGCGCACCGAGCAACTGCAAGGCGAAATAAGCGGAAGTCTTGGAGCGCAGGATGTGCGGGTTGTGCAGTGGAATGGCTGGAGGTGATTGGCGCGAAATTCATACTTGGGGAGCATCCTCGCCGTCGTCGCCGCCGCGTTTATCGAGGTGGCGCCCGGGCATGGCGTTGGATTTGTCTGGATGACGGGCATCTCAATATTTACCCTGCCCGCGCTGCTTGGCGCCATTTGCATATTGACTTGCAACTTCTGTCGCACTCCGGAAAGAACATTGGCTGTTTCACGCCTGTTGGTATTTGCCACGGTCGTGATGGCGTTCGCAACGAGCGAATCCAAGCTACTGGCATTCGTCACATCGCTTCCGTGCCTACTCATGCTAGCGTGGCAGTTGCGCATAAAAACTGCGTGAAATGGTCAATACGCTTACAATCTGAATACGGATGAACGAATCGAGTCGAGCAGGATTTCATGGCGGATTAGTTGGCTGAATTGCTGCCGGGCAACTCGAGCCTTTGGATGGGAGCCGCCTGAGGAGCGCAGGCCGCGCGGCCGGAATGGTCAAACGCCATTTGCTCGCGATACCATCCCGGCATCGAAATGAAGTCCAAACACTCAGAACTACTCGAATGCGTCCCCTGCACAGGCAAACACTCGGTGGGCGAAACGCCGACTACAGCGCCCGCAGATCGTGCGAGCCTTCGTCGGTGATGCGCATGTCCTGAGGGAGGCCGTGTTGGGCGGCGATGAAGTTTTCCAGGCGCCGGCGCACCGGCTCCACACGGATTCGCCGGGTCAGATCGGCCGCGAAGGCGAACGTTAGCAGATGCCGGGCGGCCTCAAGGCTTACGCCGCGGGTGCGGAAATAAAACACCATGTCCTCATCGACCGGCCCGGTCGTTGAGCCGTGCGTGCATTTCACATCGTCGGCGTAGATCTCCAAGGCCGGTTGTGAATTCATCGTCGCGTCGTCGCTCAAAAGAAGCGATTTGCTCGTCTGCTTGCTGTCGGTCTTCTGGGCATCCTTCTGCACGAAGATTTTGCCCTTGAAAACTGCGGACGATTTGCCGTCCAGCACATGCTTGTACAGCTCATGGCTGGGGCAGTTCGCCTTTTCGTGCTGCAACAGCGTGTGATTGTCGCAATGGCGCTCACCATCCAGAATCACAAGCCCGTTGAGCGTCGCGTGGGCGTACTCGCCGTTGAGCAACACGTTTAATTCATTGCGCGTCAGATTCGCTCCAAGCGTGGCCGATTGATTCACCAGATCGCTGCCCGCGCCCGCAATGACCTGCAGCATCGACGTATGGCATGCCTCGTGGCTCTCCTGCTGAAGGCGGCAATGGTCGATCGTTGAATTTCGGCCGAGAAACATTTCGCTGACGGCGTTCGTCCAGTAATGCCCAGCACCGGCATAACTCTCAACCACTGTCGCATGCACCTCATCCTCTGCCACCAGCAGAAGCCGCCCATGAATCACCGCGGGCTCAGCGCCAGCGGTCGCGATGTGCAGCAGATGGATGTTGCCGTCGATCGATGTGCCGCTCGGGAAATACAGCAGAACCCCATCCGAAAAGTTCGCCGTGTTCAGCGCAACCAGCCCGTTTGATTCGATTTTCGCGGCCCGCGCCAGATGCGCCTCAACGGCCGGATGATTTTCCGCGACCGCCTGCCGAAGCCCCCTAACCACTGCGCCGCGAGCCAGCGTGCCAAGATTCGAGAGCTCGGGAGCAAACCGGCCGTTTACCATCACCACTTCGACAACCGCTTCGTCGGCAAGTGTGTATTCCTTCGCGAGCGCGGCCGGCCGGCCTGTGTCGTCCGGTTCGGCAGGCTTCCAGGTCGTTCGCGTGATGGGCGCAAGGCTGGTATGACGCCAGTCTTCCTCGGTGGATTTGGGATATCCCACCAGGTCAAACCGCGCCGCGGCGTTTTTACGCAGCCGTGCAAACCATGAGGGCGCATCGGCGCCGCCGGTTTTGGCGTCAATGCTTCGACTATTGGCGGCAAGCTGCGTCATGTGCAAGAGCCTCGGCGGTCGTGTCGTACAAAATGCTCAAATCCAGTTCGCTGAAAAGAAGCTATTG